>NZ_JAUBSA010000017.1:0-90739 GCF_036702115.1 Microcoleus sp. LAD1_D5
GTTGAAGATAATCTACAATTATAATTGGGTGAAATCAATGCCGAAAAAACTTATCTTTAATCGAGCTTGAATATATCGATCGCTCTTATTCTTGATGTGCGATCGATTATTCAGCAAGCCCTATCTAAGAAGTCTGCTGGCAGGACTTGCTTTAATTCGCATCCAAGACCCGATCGCTCTAAGTATAAATTCAGAACCCGAACCTGATATTGCTGAGCGTGCAAATCGCCCCTCGGCTGTACCAAAATTTTCATCCCGCACCAGACAATATTTTATTATTAATAGAAATAGCTGACACGACTTTAGAAACAGACCGCAAGCGGAAAGCACCGGCTTATGCTAAGGGGGGAATTACTGATTATTGGATACTTGATGTTAACACGCGGCAAGTTTATGTTTTTCGCGAACCGGGCGAGGCCAACTACCGACAAGAAACAGTATTTAATGAAGATGATGTTTTGTCAATGCTGGCATTTCCAGACATAGAAGTTCAGATTTCCCAACTGTTTCCTTAAGTAGGGGCAGGTTTTACCCAGAATAATTGCCTAAGACAAATAATCTCGTAAACCTGCCCCCACCAACCTATCAATTATCAATTATCAATTACCAATTCTTCAGAATAATCCCGATCGCTACAAAAAATTGAGTATTTGGGTCTAGCGCGAGTTATACTCCTACTACAAAGCCCCCACCTGCAAAATAGCCCCGAAATCAAAGTTTATGAGCAACACTTCCCCGCCTCAAGCAGCCGCCAACAATCCCGCCACACAAAAACTCAGCCTCTCAACAAAATTAGCTTATGGTGCCGGCGACCTCGGCCCAGCAATTACCGCTAATGTTTTGGCATTTTACCTCCTAGTTTTCTTTACCAATGTCGCTGGTTTACCTGCCGGCTTAGCCAGCAATATTTTGGTAGTTGGCAAGGTTTGGGATGCGATAAACGACCCGATTGTGGGGGTTTTGAGCGATCGCACTTCTCACCCTTGGGGCCGCCGATATCCTTGGATAATATATGGTGGCATTCCCTTCGGCATATTCTTCTTATTGCAGTGGATTGTACCTAGCAGGGATCACACAGTGTTATTTTGGTACTATGTTGCGATCAGCATTTTGTTCAACACCGCTTACACGGCTGTCAATCTTCCCTACACTGCTCTGACTCCAGAACTTACTCAAGACTACAACGAACGCACTAGCCTTAATAGTTTTCGCTTTGCTTTCTCAATTGGCGGCAGCATCTTTTCATTAATCTTAGCTCTAATTATCTTTGCTGTATTTCCCAACAACCCGAATCAACAATATTTTGTATTAGGTGCAATCTGTGCAGTTATCTCTGTCTTGCCTTTGTACTGGTGCGTTTGGGGAACTCGCAAGCGCGTCGCCGCCCAACTATTAGAAAACGCAGAACTAGATAATTCTACATCCTTACCACTGAAAGAACAGTTGCAGATTGCATTTAGCAATCGCCCTTTTTTGTACGTAATTGGAATTTATCTTTTTTCTTGGCTGGGAGTGCAGTTGACTGCTACTATTATTCCCTACTTTGTTGTTAACTGGATGCAACAGCCCCAGTACGTTTTTAGCTTGGTTGCGATCGCAGTTCAAGGCACTGCATTAATCATGCTATTTGTTTGGAGTAAAGTCAGCGAAAGATACGGCAAAAAAGCCGTATATTTTATGGGCATGAGTTTGTGGATTATTGCCCAAGCTGGACTGTTTTTCCTGCAACCAGGACAAGTAGTCCAGATGTACCTGCTAGCCGTCATGGCAGGTGTCGGAGTTTCCACTGCTTATCTTATACCTTGGTCGATGATACCGGATGTGATCGAACTCGACGAACTGCAAACCGGAGAAAGACGCGAAGGCATTTTCTATTCATTCATGGTACTGCTACAAAAAATCGGATTGGCAGGGGGTTTGTGGTTGGTAGGCCAAGCATTAGAAAGAGCTGGATTTCTCTCTACAGTTCCCGGACAGCCGGCACCCGTACAGCCAGATTCTGCGCTCTTTGCCATTCGAGTTGCGATCGGGCCACTGCCCACAATTGCTTTAATTGCTGGCATGATTCTCACATATTTTTATCCGATAACCCGCGAAGTTCATGCAGAAATTTTGTTGAAACTTCGAGAAAGAAAAGCACAAAATTCGTAACCTGTAATTAGTATTTGGTAATTAGTAACATCAAAAAATAACAACTACAAATAGCTAAGTCGGGCGATATCAATAGCAATCCTCCCATCAGGTGCTAACTCTTTTTTTGTCTTAAGAATGTGTATCATCCTCTTTCATCGGTTAGTTCAAAAAAAAGCCTGTTGCGCTTTTACCGAAAGGATTGCTATAGCTTGCTTGGAGGGCGAACAAAAGCGATAGTTTTAGTAAGAGTCCCGCAACCCAGAAACTTAGTTTTTTTTACTAAAAAATATAAATCGCGTAGCGCCATCCACCCCGGTAGACAAACCCACAAGGCTTGAGTTGTTCGAGATGTCGATCGAGTTTGAGAACACAAATTATTAAATTTTATGTCTGTCGCGGACTATTGAGAGTAGTGTGTGATATAGTGGCGACGACGAGTAAGTCTATAAACTTCCACAGTCATCCAGCTACTCAAAAAGTTTATAATTAAAAGAAGAGACAAATTTTTCTCGGAAATTGATTCGATTAGTTGCCGTTCCAAAAATTTGCTGAATGTTACTAATTATATCTACATGGAAAATGCCAAACGTTTTAGCCTGTCAGTTAACGAGTAAGTTAACATATGCTTCTGCCGTGGACTGCGAACCGAAAAAGGTCATAGATTACAAAGCAATACCAGCGCAAGCGACGGCTGAGGTGTTACAGTCAATTGTAAAAGTTTGGTAAAGTTATTGCGCCCCCTACCGCGAAGCTGAGCGACACCGGAAAAAGTGTGCTTCGTCGCCCGGAAACCCTACATACAAGCACAACGCAGCAGATCCAAATGCAGTCCGATACAACTCTCCAGAAGTTGTAAAATAACTTTTGCAGCCGGCACAGCATAGGGATTTAGTTATTTTTGTATACTATGTGAAAGTCGTGAGAACTATTAGAAGGAATTGGGCTCGACCAACCAAGAATCTCCTGTGATATCCTTAAGCCAATGCTCAAAGTATCAACTAGAAGGCTCGCAGAACAAAGCTGATTTTACCCCCAAAATATCAAAGAGGTCAACATGGAAAGAGAACAGGACGCTCATATCGTACCCATTAGCAACCAGAGCCGACAGGTGCAGCAATTTTCCGTTGACGAGGGAGAAGAGTTAAGCGCGCAGCCTCAGAAAGGATTGAATCTAAAACCGTTGTTGAGGACTTTTCAGCGAAAAGCCCTAATCATTATTGGGATTATAGGTCTAGTAGGCGCTGGAGCTTATTATCAGATCAAAGGAGGCAAGAAAACATATCAAGGCGATTTTCGGATGCTAGTGGAACCCGTGACAACGGAGGCCAGAATTGCTGACCCCGCTGCCCTCGCCAATCGCACCGAGGGGGGAGGAGTACCTAATCGAGATTTTTTTAGTTTGGACTACGCAACTCAACTTCAAATTCTCCAGAGTCCTCAGATGCTGTCGGCTATTGTTAAACAAGTCCAAAAACGATATCCAAAATTTACCGAGAAACTTCTTCAAAAAGAATTAGTCGTTGTGCGGATGGGAGAAGATCAGATGACGCTGACTAAAATTTTGGAAGTTCGCTTCCTGGGGAATGAGCCTGAATTTGTTGAGTTCGTTTTACAAGAAACTAAAAAGAAATATTTAAAGTACAGTCTTGATGAACGCAAGACTCGGATTGGTGAAGGTGTTAAATTTATTGAAGACCAGCTTCCGGGACTCAATAAGCGCGTAAACGACCTGAAGTCGGAGTTACAGGTTATACAGCAGCAGCAAAAGATTACCAACCCTCAAGAACAAGGCGCGCAATTGATCGCGCAAGTTCGCACCGTAGAAACTTTAGAGTTAGAAACTCAAAGGCTACTGGAAGAACAGAAAACGCTGTACGCTAACTTGCAAAAACAATTAGATTTTACACCCAATGAAGCTATTGCCGCTTCAGCTTTAAGCGAAGAACCTCAATATAAAGAGTTGCTGACCAAGGTTAAGGAAGTAGAAGGGCAGATTGCTGTAGAAACAGCTCGTTTTAAATCTGCTAACCCTATAGTGGAAGCTTTAGAGCGCAAGCGGGCAAATTTAGTAGCTTTGCTCAACCAGCAAACTGATCGAATTTTGGGGCAAAATTTAGTAGGCACCCAAGCTAATTCTAAAGTTCAGAATTTTCAAAATTCTATTCGCATAGGCTTGATTAAACAATTGGTTGATACTGCTAACCAAGTTGAAGTCTTAGAATCTCGCCTTCAAGCAATCACCCAAACTAAAAACAATTTAAACAGGCAAGCAACAGAATTCCCCAGCATAGCCCGCCGCTACAACGAACTGCAACAGCAATTAGAAGTAGCCGCCCGCACCCGTGATCAACTTTTAAGCCAGCGGGAAAATCTGCGCGTCCAAGCAGCTCAAAGCCAAGTACCTTGGGAAATAATTTCTGAACCACGGATACCGCGAGATGAGAAGGGCGAGTTGATGACAGTTCCATCGAAAGCTAAAAACAAATTTTTGATGGCAGTTGTTGGAGCGCTAGTTTTGGGTCTGGGATCGGCTATCCTCATTGAAAAGTTCCGCAATATTTTCTACTGTGCTGATGACGTTAAAGATGCTGTTGAATCGCCTTTATTGGGAGCAATTCCTCTTGACAAAAATGCTAGAAAATTGCCGCCTTCTATTGCTAATGCCTATGCTTATCTTGAAGGAAAAGAGGGTAATAAGAAAATTGCTGCGGAATTTATAGAAGCTTTTGACTCTCTTTATACTAATATCCGCTTTCTTTCTTCAAATCGAACGATTCGCTCTTTGGCAATTGGTTCGGCTACAGTTGGCGAAGGCAAATCTACCGTTGCTTTAAACTTAGCTCACGTGGCAGCGCTGGCGGGTCAGCGAGTGCTGTTAGTAGACGCGAATTTGCATTCCCCCAGCCTGCACTTGCTGTTGGAAGTGCCTAATGTCAAGGGATTGAGCAACTTGCTCGACAATAAAAACGAACCAAATGAAATTATCCAACGATCGCATCTAGCAGATAATCTTTTTGTATTAACTGCCGGTCTCCCGGAGCCTGGTACTGCCAGACGGCTGGCATCATCTCAGATGCAGTATTTAATGGAAGAACTTCAGGCAAAATTTGACTTAGTTATCTACGATACGCCGCCGCTGGCGGACAGTAAAGATACGAATTTTTTAGCGGCGCGCACCGATGGAATACTGATGGTTGTAGCAATTCGCCAGGTTCCCTTTTCTTTAGTCCAAAAAGTTTTCAGTCAATTAGAAAATTTTGGCATACCATGCTTGGGCACAGTTGCGAATCATGCCTCTAAACGCAAGAAGTATCCAGCATCTAGATCATCAGTTGTTGAAGATAAAAATGAATATTTGAATTTGACACCAGCACCGTCTCGTATCCGCAAACTAGCTCCTAAAAAAGAGTGACACCCAAAAAAGCTGACCCCAAAAAAAAGGATACAAGCCCCTGACAGGAGTCATGGAACTCCCAAAGTTTTAGACTCTTGTTCAAACTCCCAGATTCCTCTGTGGAGGAAATCGAAAATCGAAAATCGTTCGACTGAGCGCGGCTTGACTAAGCGCTCGGCGAACCTCTTAGGCCGAAATCTAAAATCTAAAATGTAAAATCTAAAATCTAAAATTGACTGATGGCGGACTAATTTCCATCCGGGTTGGTAGGAAATGTGACTATAAAATTAGTCCAGCCATTCCTGCTTTCAACCTCAATTTTTCCCTGCAACTGTTCGACAAGTTTTTGAACCAAAGCTAAACCCAAACCTGTACCTCCTTGTTTCCAAGGATCGGCGTTGGGAACTCGATAAAATTTCTCAAAAATTCGAGGCAATTCCTCTATGGAAATCGACGATTGATTGCTGAGTGTAAATTGGATTTGTGAAGCCACAGCACTTGCTTGTCGCGAATTTTTCCTTTGTCCTCCTTGTTCGCCGTCTCCGTTTTTGCACTCGACTTTCAGAGAAATTTCGCCGTCATTGGCCGTATATTTGCAGGCATTGTTGAGGAGTTCGGCTAAAATTCGTCCCAAACTAGCGCGGTTGGAACTGATCGTGGGGAGGTGGCGATCGCACTCTACTCGTAAATCCTGGTGACGGTTGTGGGCCCGGGTGTAAAACGGGTCGATAATAGTAGGCAGCCAGACTTCTAAGTCTACTGGTTCGAGGTCGATCGGACAAGTTGCAGCTTCGAGCCGCTGCAAATCTAGCAAAGCATTAATCAAATCTGTTTCTCTAGTACATTCTGTTTCTAAAATTTCTAGATAAATCTGGCGTCGCTCTGGTGTGGGAGAAACTCTCAGCATATGAATAGCCATTTTTATATTAGCTAAAGGCGTCCGCAGTTCGTGAGAAACTGTGCTGAGAAATTCATCTTTGAGGACGTTTAAATGCTGGAGTTCGTGAACTTTTTGTTGCAATTCGGCGGTGCGTTCTTGGACTTGGCGTTCGAGGTCGGTGTTGAGATTTTGGACTTGCTGATAGAGTTGGGCTTGCTGAATGGCGATCGCGATTTGAGTTGCCAGTTGCAGCAGCAAATCCACTTCAGAAGGTTGCCACTGACGGGATTGGGAACACTGATGAACACACATCATCCCCCACAAATTGCCGTCTTGCAAAATTGGTACAATCAAATAAGCTTTGATTTGCGCTTGCTGGAACCGCGCATATTTTTCGGCGCTCAAACAGGCTTGGTCGATGTCGGGGACGGCATAAATTTCCTGTTCGATCACCGAAGCAGATTCTTGCCAAATATTATCCGGCAGGATTTCTCCCAAGATTGAAAGCCAATTTTCGGCAACGGATTCTGCCACTACAATGCCGTAATTGCTGGACTCTAAATGCAGGATTGCTACTCGGTCAGCTTGCAAAACTTGGCGGACTTCATCGACGCTGGCGTTGAGAATTTCTTCGAGGTTTAAGGATTGGTGAATCCGCAAGGAAATGTGAGTTAACAGCCGATCGCGCTGCAATTGTTCGTGGAGTTTTGCAGTCCGTTCCCGCACCTGCTGTTCTAGTTTGGCGTTGCGGCTTTGCAACAGTTCCACTTTTTCGGCTTGGAGTTGATAAACCGACTGCTGCAACTGTTTGACAACTCGGTACATTTCGGTGGGATCGAGGACTCTGAGCAAGCTGGTCTGAGTAATAATTCCCAACAGTTCTCCGCGTCCCCCGCACACGACCAACCGCTGCACTTGTTGCTGCTCCATTTCTTTGTGCGCCGTCCATAGGGAATCGGAAGGTTGAAGAAATTGCAGGGGAGTTCTCATGACTTTTTGAGCTGGGGTTTGCTGGAAATTTAGTTCAAGAAACTGTGCCTGCACAAGGTCATATTCGGTAATAATTCCCAGGGGTTGGTGAAAAGAATAGTGAAAAATGGAGGTATAGTCATCTTTGGGCTTCTCCATTGTTAATTCTTTGTTTTTTGTAATCACGACACAACTGACTTGATGCTCTGACATCAGTTCGGTTATGCTCAGCAGCGAGGCGGTGTGGGGCGCTGTAATTGGCGTAGTCATTAATTCTGCTACCCGCCGCAATTTAAGAATGTTTGAAGGCTGCAATACTTGGCGAATTCTTTCCCGTGTCAGCACTCCTACCAAGTGGCGAAATTGATTGACGATCGGCAAATAGCGAATCTTGTGCTGGCGAAATAAGGATAAAGCGGTAAACACGTCTTGGTCATCGGATTCTGTGAGGGAGACAGGCAACGGAGACATCACTTCGGAAATTGGTATTTTGTGCAGACCTACTTTGTGCTGGCTGTCTATTGTGCCAGAAGCTATCAGCCTCACTAGGTCGGCGGGAGTTAATATGCCGATTAACAGCCCGCGGCTGGGGTTGTCGGATAAGTTGCCTGTGATAATAGTCTGCTGGTTCTGCACGACGAACACGCAGCGGGCACGCACCTTTTCCGGCGCGGATGTTTCGGTCATCACCCCCCGGTCTGAGGGTACAGGTGTTTTGACTAGGGGACAACTGTTTTGCAACTGACTCATCAGGGCGATCGCCACTGCTAAGGAAGTTTCTGGCCCGGCAGTTAGGGGGTAGCGATCGATCGCTTGTTCTAAGGCTGAGGAGTAAAAGGGCGGGTGGTAGAACGGCATAGTTGATTGCAGGTTGTCAGAGGGCGGCTAACTATCGGGCAAAGCCTTAGGGAACGGCAGAAACACCTCGCCTGTGCTTGGGATTTAAATAATAGACTTTCTAATTGATTATTTCTATACAATCTGAGCTTTAGATTAATGGTGTCACTAATCCGCAATCTTACTGATCTCAAATCCTTGGGCGGTTTTTACTGCCTGCTTTTCCCCTGAGACTCCCCTATAATCAAAATAACCCGAATGTAAAGTTTTACTACAAGATTTATCCATAATGACAACTTTAAGCTTAGAGCAAATTGCAGCCAAGTTAGAAAGCCAAAATTCAGCCGATCGAATGGTGGCTTTGGCCAACTTGCGGAACGTGCCTGCTGCAGAGGCGGTGCCTTTGATTAAAAAGGTGTTGAACGACGAAAGTTTGCAGGTGCGATCGATGGCTGTGTTTGCTCTTGGGGTCAAACCGACAGCAGAGTGCTATCCCATTCTAGTCAAATTGCTAGAAACAGACCCAGATTACGGCATTCGCGCTGACGCTGCGGGTGCTTTGGGCTATCTGGAAGATATCCGAGCTTTTGATGCTTTGGTGCGGGCTTTTTACGAAGATACTCAATGGCTGGTGCGCTTCAGTGCTGCTGTTTCTCTGGGGAATCTTAAAGATCCCCGGGCTCGCGATGTGCTGCTGAAAGCTCTCGACAGCGAGCAAGTGGTGATTCAGCAGGCGGCAATTTCGGCTTTGGGGGAAATTAAGGAAATTGGGGCGATTGATCGCATCCTCAATTTTGCTCAGTCGGAAGATTGGCTGATTCGCCAGAGGCTGGCTGAAGCTTTGGGCAATTTGCCGAGTGTTAAGAGCGTTTCGGCTTTAAAATACTTAGAAAAAGATAGTAATTCTCAAGTATCTAAGGCGGCAACAATTTCTCTTGATCGCCTGTCAAAAGCAGAAGCGTGACATAAAACTTTTAGTATGTAGAAAAACCCGGTTTATTCAATAAACCGGGTTAATCCGTATTTTAGCAATCTTAATAAAATTTATAGAGTATTCAGTAAAACCAGAATGTATTATTTAAGCTGCGAGGCTAAATCGCAAGTTAAAATAGTTGTCAATCTCCTTTAACCCAAACTAATCATGAATCAAGCCCCCAATCCCTTTAACTCAAATCCCTCCAATCCGCTAGACCCCTTGGAGCAAGAAGTTGACGAGCAAGGTGAAGCATTGCCGAAACAGTACCACCCGGCAACTAAAAAAACTCTGCAAAAAGTCTTTATTATCCTGGTAGTTGTCGGGGCAATTATTGGGGGAATTTTATCTATAGGGGTGATTTCGCTGATGCAAAAAGCCGGACTCACTGATGTGCCGGCCCGGGTACAGACTCCGAAGTAATATCCACTCCCAAGGATCTGTCGATGGTGAATGCACTGATTTTCTGGGATGAAACTTGAGAAACTATGATGTTTTGTATGGATGTTTTCAAAATAATTGATGGTTAAAAATTCTACGGCTGCGCCCGATCGCATTTCACAACGACAGATTTCGGAAAAACTTGTCTCCTCCGGCTTTCACGCTCTTTCTGACCCCCTGCGGATTCAGATTTTGGAGTTGCTGCGAGAACAGGAGTTGTGCGTTTGCGAATTGTGCGATCGGCTTGGAGTCCCTCAGCCTAAACTCTCTTTTCACCTCAAAACCTTGAAGGATGCAGCTTTAGTCCGCAGCCGCCAAGAAGGCCGCTGGATTTACTACAGCATCAATTTAGCCCAGTTTGTCGCCCTCGAACAGTACCTCGCGGAATACCGCCGCTTCAGCCAGATCCTGCCGGCGCGCCCTTGTTCTGACGCAGATTAACCCATCAACATTTCTTAATGGGTTTATTGCCTGTTTGTCTTCCCTCATACTTGACATATCAATTTTTATTGATATGATTCCAGTGTACCCCTTAGTTATGGCATTGGGTGAGGTCAATGAACCCAGCAGAAAAGCCCAAGGTTTCCGCACTAAGTATAATTGCTTTGACCATAGGTGCGATCGGGCTTCTCAACTCCTGCGGACAAGTCCAGTCGCCAGAATCGCAAAGCATTAAAATAGACGGTTCCAGCACCGTGTATCCAATTACGGATGCGATGGCAAAAGAATATCAAAATACGAATCCCAAAAAAGCATCAATTACTGTTGAATTCTCCGGCACGGGCGGCGGATTTAGAAAGTTTTGTGCGGGCGAAACTGACATCAGCAACGCCTCGCGACCCATCAGCCCGGAGGAAATGGAAGCCTGCAAGAAAGCTGGCATCCGCTACTACGAATTACCTGTCGCCTTTGACGCGCTCACAGTAGTAGTCAATCCCAAAAATGACTGGGCTAAAGACATTACTGTAGAGGAATTGAAAAAAATTTGGGAACCCGCCGCCCAAGGAAAAATTACCCGCTGGAATCAGATTCGACCCAATTGGCCAAACCGACCGATAACCCTCTACGGTGCAGGCAAAGATTCCGGTACATTTGATTACTTCACAGAGGCAACAGTAGGTACTGCGAAAGCCAGCCGCACCGACTATACAGCGAGTGAAGACGATACAGTTTTAGTGCAAGGAGTTAGTAAAGATGAAAATGCTTTAGGTTACTTTGGATTTTCCTATTACGAAGACAACCAAAGTCAATTGAAAGCTGTAGGTATTGACAGAGGCAAAGGAGCAGTGTTGCCCTCCCGCGAAACTGTAGAAAAAGGTCAGTATCAGCCCCTGGCACGACCTCTATTTATCTATGTCAACTACAACTTGGCTCAAAACAAAGTAGAACTACGCAACTTTGTAGAATTCTATATGAATAAAGCTCCCACCTTAGTGAGTTCTGTGGGTTATATTCCTTTACCAAAACAAGGCTATCAACTAATTTATCAGCACTTCTACAATGGCAAGGTGGGGACAGTTTTTGGTGGAAAAGCTCAGCTTGACTCGACAATTGGGGAGTTATTGAGGCAGCAGGCAACTTTTTAGGTATCAGTGGTCATCTGTCAAATGTTTTAGCTTGTTAGCTGTAAATCTAGATTGGTAACTAAAATCTAACAAGAGAGGTAAATTTATCACGGATCGACTCAATGTTCAAGTCAGTTTATAAGACAGCAAGCAGCTTGTTCTCACCAGAGTGCAGGAGAGAAGCAATCGCAGAATTCGTCGGTACGTTTATTCTGGTTTTTGCTGGCACCGGCGCGGTGATGGTTAACAAAATTAGCCAGGGTGCTGTTACTCATTTAGGCATCAGTTTTGTCTTTGGAGCAGTTGTAGCCGCGATGATTTATGCTACCGGTCATATTAGCAGCGCCCACCTGAATCCGGCTGTAACATTAGCTTTCTGGGCGAGCGGCTTTTTTCCAAGCAAACGTGTTTTGCCCTATATTTTGGCCCAGTGTGCGGGGGCCATCGCAGCTTCTCAAGTGCTGCTAATTACTTTAGGAAAAGTAGCAAATCTCGGTGCAACAGTTCCTCTCAACAGTAACTGGTTACAGTCTCTAATCCTAGAAACAGTATTGACGTTTATCTTAATGTTTGTTATCTTAGGTTCGGGATTAGATAGGCGCGCTCCCATCGGTTTTGCAGGAATAGCAATTGGGTTAACGGTAGGACTGGAAGCCGCATTTATGGGGCCAATTACCGGAGCGAGCATGAATCCGGCTCGATCGCTCGGCCCGGCTTTAGTTGGCGGCATTTGGGAACACCATTGGCTTTACTGGGTTGCTCCGATTTGGGGAGCACAATTAGCAGTAGCAGTTTATCGGGAACTGTCGAACGGATTTCGGGATTTTAATTGAAAGTATCATGACAAGTTTTACGCACAAACCGAGAATTTTGTTTCTATACGGCTCTTTAAGAGAGCGTTCTTACAGCCGTTTGTTGGCGGAAGAATCGGCGAGAATTATTGAGGGTTTCGGTGCCGAAGTTCGAGTTTTCAATCCTCTAGAACTGCCGATTTACGGCAGCGTTCCCGATACCCATCCGAAGGTTCAAGAATTGCGGGAACTGAGTCTTTGGTCGGAGGGTCAAGTCTGGTCGAGTCCAGAAATGCACGGCAATATTACCGGCATTATGAAAAATCAAATTGACTGGATTCCTTTAAGCATTGGGGCTGTCAGACCGACTCAAGGCCGAACTTTGGCGGTGATGCAAGTTAGCGGTGGTTCGCAATCTTTTAATGCGGTCAATACTTTGAGAATTTTGGGCCGCTGGATGCGGATGTTTACGATTCCGAATCAGTCTTCGGTTGCTAAGGCTTATCAGGAGTTTAATGAAGATGGGACGATGAAGGATTCGCCTTTTCGCGATCGCGCGATCGACGTAATGGAGGAACTGTACAAGTTTACCTTGCTGTTACGGGAGCAAACCGACTATTTGACCGATCGCTACAGCGAACGCAAAGAACAAGCCGCTAAAGAGGCGATCGCACTAGCAAATCGCGCCCTTGAATTACCGGGCGCTTAGAAACCGCCGGGGCGCTAACAACTAACAACTAACAACTAACAATCAACAAAAACCATGAAAAAAGTAATGTTTGTTTGCAAAAGAAACTCCTGCCGATCGCAAATGGCAGAAGGATTCGCTAAAACCATCGGAGCCGGCAAGATTGGAGTCACCAGTTCCGGGTTAGAATCAAGCAGAGTTCATCCGACAGCAATTCAAGTCATGTCAGAAATCGGCATTGACATCACCGATCAAACATCAAACCCCTTAAGCGAATTCAATGCAGAAGACTACGATGCAGTAATTTCTCTGTGCGGCTGCGGCGTGAATTTACCCGAAGCGTGGGTATTGCGAGAAGTGTTTGAAGATTGGCAACTCGACGATCCCGACGGACAACCCATCGAAACTTTTCACCGCGTGCGAGATGAAATTAAAGCACGAGTTGAAACATTAGTTGACTCTCTAAAGTAAGATTAGGCTCAAAATTATCACCCTTGTCTTGTCGGTTTTAACTGAGATCTTGCACCATTTTCAACAAGTTTTTTATGAACAGGCTTTCCGGCCTGTTCCACAGGAGATAAATTTTCTTGTGGAACAGGCCGGAAAGCCTGTTAAGCGAGAATGGTGCAAGATGTGAGTTTTAACTGAGTTGCAGTATTGTCAATAAGCCTTGTACGGGCGGGCTCTCCGGCCCAACCCCTACTCCCCACAAGAAATTCACTCTTTGTGGAACAGGCCGGAAAGTTTGTTCTTAAAAATAGTGCAAGATGTGAGTTTCAATTAACTTTATAGCGACAGGTTAAAATTTGTCGCTGTCGCATCCACAGAATTAGTGCTAAATTATCAGAGGCGTTCCGCCGGAACGCCTCTAAATCCGTTGCGAGCATAGACTAAAAAGTTTAGCACATGATTCAGACAGCAGTCACCCCTTTCAAAAACAAACTTCACTCAGCTTTAACTAAAAAGCAGATTACAGTTTTACAAATTAATCTCGGCAAACGCTGCAACCTGGCTTGCACTCACTGCCACGTAGAAGCTAGCCCGACACGAACAGAAGAACTTTCCCCGGAAATTTGCGACCAATTAATTGAAATTATTCGCCGCTTTCCTCAAATTAAAACTGTTGATCTCACCGGCGGTGCTCCCGAAATGCTTTACGGTTTTAAACCGCTAGCAGAAGCTGCCAGGGCGGCAGGTAAAGAGGTAATTGTTCGTTCTAATTTGACGATTTACTTTGAAAAAGGTTTTGAGGATATTCCCGAATATTGCGCGCAGCATCAACTAAGAATTGTGGCGTCGCTTCCCTGCTACCAAGCTGACAATGTGGACAAAATGCGTGGCAACGGTGTTTTTGACAGTTCGATTCGGGCGCTGCAAAAGCTAAATCAGTTGGGATACGGGAAAAACCCAAATTTAAGTCTGGATTTGGTGTACAATCCACAAGTGCCGACAACAGACAAATTTTCGCTAACACCGGAACAAGGCAAGTTAGAGCAAGATTACAAGGTTTATTTAGCAGAACATTTTGGGATTTGTTTTAATCAATTGTTCGCGATTACTAATTTGCCGGTGGGACGGACTAAGTTTCATTTGGAACATAAGAAACTGCACAAGCCTTATGTCGGGTTTTTGGAGGATAATTTTAATCCCGGTACTCTGGAACATTTAATGTGTCGTAACGAATTGTCGATCGACTATTTGGGCAATGTCTACGACTGCGATTTTAACCAGATGGAAAATCTGCCGGCGAAAACTGGCAATGGGGAAAAAATAAATACTGCTAAATTGCTCGCATCTGGCAGTTTAGATGTGATTCAAGAGGTGCAAACGGCTGCTTATTGTTACGGCTGTACGGCGGGTAGCGGTTCTAGCTGCGGCGGTACTTTGATTTAATTTAAGGGAAAAGTTGCGCTTTATTACAAAGTTTTTTAGCGCTAAAGCGCAACTACAAACCTTATGGTGTATGCAATGAATGAATGAGTGGGGAGTTTAGGTAATGAATGATTCGCGATCGCCCGATGAAAATCCGCAGCCATCAAATAGGTGGAAGCTGATTTTAGGGATTGGTTTAGCTGTGGCTTTGATTGCAGCGACCCAGTTTTTCAACTTTCAAGGAATTCTGAAAAATGTGCTGGAGTCGATCGCGAGTCTCGGCCCTTGGGGCCCGGCAGCTTTTATTTTAATTTACATTGTAGCAACGGTTTTATTTATCCCCGGTTCCTTGCTGACTCTCGGTTCTGGCGTTTTGTTCGGAGTCGTTGGCGGTTCGATTTGTGTTTCCATCGGCTCGGTTTTAGGCGCAACTTGCGCTTTTTTGGTAGGGCGGTATTTAATTCGCGACTGGGTTTCCAAACAGATAGAAGGCAATCAAAAATTTAAGGCGATCGACTCCGCAGTTGCCTCTGAAGGATGGAAAATTGTGCTGCTGACGCGACTTTCTCCCATTTTTCCGTTTAATTTGCTTAACTATGCTTTTGGAGTCACGCAGGTATCTCTAAAAGACTATTTTTTGGCATCTTGGATCGGCATGATTCCCGGAACAGTCATGTATGTTTATATCGGTTCCCTGGCCGGGAGTTTGGCTGCACTTGGATCTAGCGGGCGATCGCGCACTGCTGCTGAGTGGACTCTCTACGGCATTGGTTTGCTAGCAACGATCGCCCTCACCGTTTATGCAACCCGCTTGGCTAAAAAAGCTTTAGACGAAAAAATTTCTCCTTGAAACCACAGCACAAATTGGTAAAACTGTCAAGAGAGTTTTACTCATACATTATAATACATTGCTAATCTAAAAAACTCCGTATTTTCTCTGTGTTATTTACAATTATTTTGTTATACAAACGAGATAGATATTAAAGATATCGTAAAGCACAAACCTCAAATACGTAAACCGAAGGTCGAAATATAAAATTGATGCCAAAATAGAAGGCGAGCGCCCAACCATAAGAAAAATTGTTTGCAGTCAGGAATGTAAGTCATACCATTTTAAATTTTAGATTTTAGATTGCGAATGACTGATGGCTACCAGGATTTGAATCTTGGCTACAGTTGCATTCTTTTCTTAAACTGTCTCACTACTTACCTGATATTAAGTCTGCCGAATGACGAAGACCGTTTGATGAAGTTGACTCTGAGGGAACATTTGATGATGCAAAACCCAGCCAATCAAGCCAGATCTGTGTCTGCGCCGCCGCCACAAACAAAAAAGCTGCGCCGCTTTTGGCAAAACATCAGCAATTCGGCTCAATCACGGTGGCAGCAAGCGCACAGTCTTTGGCAGCACAGACGGCAGCGCCGCCATTTGCTGACCCTGCTAATTCTGACCACCAGCGCTTTAACCATTAGCACAACTGCTTGCATCAGCTATTTTTTTGTGCGTGGACTAATCCTCGACAATTTAAAGCAAATAGCACTATTAAAACTCGAAAAAGGCACCGACGAAATCGACCGCTGGCTCAGCAGCCGCAAAGCAGAAATAGAAACCATTGCTTACGATCCTACGGTTGGCACTCTCAATTGGCAATTAGTCGAACCCCGGTTGCAAGGAGAAATATACAGGTTAAAAGAGTATTTCATCCTGTCATTAACTCAACCAGACGGCTCATTTATCAACACTCTAGGCAACCGCGCGAACAGCAAAGACCGCCAACATTTCCAAAAAGCAATGGCCGGACACCTAAACGTTTCCGACCCGCTGATCGGCCGCAGTACAAAAGTTTCTACGATCATCATTTCAGCTCCTATTTGGGCTTTGCCTCCCGCTCCCAATCAAGTAATTGGAGTCCTATCGGGCAGCATTAAATTAGACAGAGTAACATCTGTCGCTAACAGCTTGCAGTACGGTTCCGATAGTTATGCTTTTGCGCTCAATTCACAAGGAGTGCCAATTGTTCATCCCAACAATAACTTAATCGGAAATATCGACCGCGAGGTCCCAAGCTTTTTACAGTCACAAGACCCCGCACTCTCCACAATTGCGCGGCAGATGATCGACCGCCAGACGAACATCCAACTGGTAAAAATAGACAAAAAATGGGTGTATGTAGCCTACGCACCCCTCAAGGAAGTTAACTGGTCGATGGCTTTAGTAATTCCCCGCGAAAATATTGAATCCAAACTACAAGCATTAAATTTGCTGACATCCGTAGTCGCCGGACTGCTCATCCCGGCAATGCTAGCAGCAATTTGGCTAATTTATTCCTCCGAAAACAATCGCGCTCAAGCGGAGCGGGAAGCCATGCTCAACCGGATTGCAGGACGCATTCGCGCTTCCCTGGAATTAGACCAAATCGTGCAAAGTACAGTCGAAGAAGTAGTAAGTTTGCTGCATCTAGAACGGGCGGCTTTTGGTTGGTACGAGCCGCAAAACAAAAGGTTAAAAATCCTGTGGGAATCTTGCCCATCTGATTCTCCGACACAAGCCATAAAGTTTGAGTCTTACTTTCTCGAAAATGTGTTATTACGGAGTGGTCAAGGCGAACCAATTATTCTTTCGAGCGACACTTGGGCGAAGGGTGTAACTCAACCTCCGGAACTTAAAGCTAATAGCTATTTAGCCGTACCTGTCCAGACTCAAAACCAGCCGCAGGGTTATTTAATTTGCAGCCACGTTACTCATTGGCTTTGGAGCACGGAGGAAATCCAACTGTTAAAAGCCGTGGCCGACCAATTGGCGATCGCAATTACTCAAGCTCACCTTTACAGTCAAACCCAAGACCAAGTAAAACTACTTAATAGTGCCTTAAATGAACTGAAAAAGACTCAAACTCATTTAGTGCAGAGCGAAAAAATGTCATCCCTCGGTCAAATGGTAGCTGGAATAGCGCACGAAATCAACAACCCCGTTAACTTCATTTCGGCTAATTTGCCTCACACCAGCAAATATACTAAAGATTTATTAGAGTTGGTAAGTTTATACAAAGAAGCCTTCCCAGAGGTTCCCCAGGAAATCGCCGATTTTACCGAAGAAATCGAGTTAGAATTTATCGAGGAGGATTTGCCGCATATATTGGATTCTATGAAAATAGGAACCGAACGCATTCGCAGCATAGTTCTTTCTTTGCGAAACTTTTCTCGCCTTGATGAATCTGACAAAAAGCTGGCGGACATTCACGAAGGTATAGAAAATACGTTACTGCTGCTCTCTAACCGCATTAAAAATAGAATTTATATAGTCAAGAAATACGGGAAAGTGCCTTCAGTCGAGTGCTATCCGTCTCAGCTCAATCAGGTGTTTATGAACTTGCTGAGTAATGCGATCGATGCCTTGAACGAGATCGATCGCCTGGATAAAATTATTACTATTTCCACGGGAGTAGTTCGCGAACATGGCGCTAAATTTCTGAAAGTGGCGATCGCCGACAACGGCCCCGGTATTCCCGACAGCGTTAAAGACCAAATTTTTAACCCATTTTTTACTACTAAAGAGGTGGGCAAAGGCACTGGTTTGGGATTAGCAATTAGCTACAAAATTGTAGTGGATGGACACGGGGGCAGCATCACAATTTCTCAACCTCCGGGCTGCGGCACGGAGTTTTTGGTAAAAGTTCCTATTAGTAACGGGAAGTAAGACTATTTTAGATTTTAGATTTTAAATTTGGGAAGACCTGATAATACAAGGTTTTGGATATTATCTAGAGTTGCATTATTTTTGGAAACAGGTATCAGGAGGAAGTGGGAATGGAAGCCCACGGAGTTTGTAACCGAGGTAAGGGATAGAGGTTCGAGGGAAGATGTTGGAGGGGACAAAAAGTTTTAATTAATGCTAAGTTGACGGGCCTTGGCTAAAATGAGAAGAGTTTTTGTTAAAGGAGTTTTATGGCTGTTGGCAAGGATACAATTTTCGAGCGCTTTTTGTCGCCCCTGATTCGACTGGCGATCGACGAAGAAGCACTGAAACGACTCTACGAAGGCATCGATTGGGAAACAGCGGGCGATCGCTACCGACAACCCGACTTAGTTTATCCCGAATATTACAGCAGCCAAAACTTTCACGGCATTAAACGCGGCTACCTCAACCCCAGTGCCGCGGTTTCCTACGATCCAATCACGCAATATGTTTTGCCTCCCCACGAAACAGTCGTCAGGCAAGGCTTAATTGACGCTGTGCGGGTGAAACCGCGCCGAATTATCGATTTGGGATGCGGCACTGGTTCGACAACGCTCATGCTCAAGCAAGCCTTTCCCCAAGCGGAAGTTGTCGGGCTGGACTTGTCGCCTTATATGCTGGTAGTTGCCGAAATGAAAGCGCAAAAAGCCGGCTTAAATATCCAGTGGTTGCACGGAAATGCCGAAAGCGTTGCTTTTGGCGATGGCAGCTTCGATTTAGTCGCAGCTTCCTTGCTGTTTCACGAGACGCCACCTGTTGTATCGCGGGCAATTTTGCGAGAAAGCTTCCGACTGCTGAAGGTTGGGGGACAAGTGGCAATTTTGGACGGAAATCAAAAAACTTTGCGGCAGACAGAGTGGCTGACTGATATCTTTGAAGAGCCTTATATTAAGTCTTACGCCGCTGGCTGCGTCGATGCTTGGGCGGGGGCTGCTGGATTCGCGGCGGTGCAAACTCAGGAACACTGGTGGGTGCATCAGGTGACGCAGGGCGTTAAACCTTTGCCTGGGGAAGATTTGGAACAGATGCGAGTGGCAAGGGGGTGGAATTTGGGCGATCGAACTCCTGATTTTGATGGCGATTTACCAGGCATTCCAGCTCCTGCTTGATCTATTAACTGTTGCCTGTTAATTGTTAACTGTTAGCAAACTAATGACTAATGACTCATGACTAATGACTCTAAAAGCAGTTTTATTTGATTTTAATGGCGTGATTGTTAATGACGAGCCAATTCACGAGAAAATAATCGATCAATTGATGCTCGATGAAAATCTCCAGCTCAAACGTGGGGAGTTTCGAGAAATTTGTTTGGGAAGGAGCGATCGCGCTTGCATTACCGAACTGCTCAAGCGCCGAGGACGATATCTAACAGAAACATATCTCGATCGACTGCTGCAGCGCAAGGCCCAAGCTTACAAAGCTCAAATAGATACTTTGGAGAAACTGCCGATTTATCCCGGTTTGGCAGAATTTATTGACAAAATTCGGATCGCCGGACTGAAAATGGCCGTAGTTAGCGGAGCAATGCGATCGGAGATAGAATGGGTGTTAGATCGGGCCGGTTTGGCAGCAAACTTTGAGTTAATTGTCGCAGGCGACGACTTGAGGGCGAGCAAACCAGCACCTGACGGCTATCTATTGGCTGTGGAACTTCTCAACCAGAAATATCCCGAATTTAACCTGCAACCGATCGAGTGTTTGGCGCTAGAAGATACTTTTGCGGGAATTGAAGCGGCGAAAAAAGCGGGGATTCAGGTAGCGGGTGTGACTCACACTTACCCGTTTCACATGATCCAGCGCCAAGCTAATTGGACGGTGGACTATTTTGCTGATTTAGAGTTGGACAGAGTGGCGCAAATTTGCTCGATCGCCCCCACTGAGCCGGCTGCGGAAAAAACTTGACCTTTTTAGCAGTTACGTGCTAGTGTAGGTGACGGTCTGCGAACGTGAGAGCAAGCAAGACCTGTAAGCCTTTTAGATTCGGCAATCCCGCATCTAAAATGCTAAATTAAAACTCAATCCGGGGAATTAGCTCAGTTGGTAGAGCGCTGCGATCGCACCGCAGAGGCCAGCGGTTCGAGTCCGCTATTCTCCATATGTCAAATAACAAATTATGTGTCGTCGTTAACACATTAATGTGATCATAATAGACAATATCTAGCTTCAAGTTTGAGAGGAGGCCGGAAGTGCGATCGCAAACTCTGCTCCCCCTCCCAAAGATGAAATTACCTCTATTTTTCCCCGATGTTTTTCCACAATCTGGTAGCAAATTGCCAGGCCAATGCCCGTGCCTTTTCCTGGTTCTTTAGTTGTAAAAAAAGGGTCAAATAGCTTACTTTGGATTGCGAGTGAAATGCCAGGGCCGTTATCGCTAATTCGCACCAAAATTTGGCTACTGTCCAACTTTTGCGTCTGAATTAAAATCTGAGGAATTTTACTTTTTTTAGAGTTATTCCCTGACTCTTCTAGTGCATCTATCGCATTTACTAGAATATTCATAAATACTTGATTTAGCTGCGCTGGATAACACTCTATTTCTGGCAATTCTCCATAGTTTTTGATAACTTCAATTCCCTGCTTGAGGCGACTGTTCAAAATCAATAGTGTATTGTCAATGCCTTCATGGATATCAACTAATTTCATTTGAGATTCATCTAAGCGAGAGAAGTTTCGCAAAGACAAAACTATTTGCCGGATGCGTTCTGAACCTATTTTCATAGATTCAAGCAGTTTTAGTAAATCCTCTGTGAGAAAGTCTAGTTCTATCTCTGCGATTTCTTCTGCGATCGCCTCGGTGGGTTGCGGGTATTCCTGCTGATAGAGACGAATTAACTTTAGCAAATCTATAATATACTGGTTGGCGTATTCTAGGTTGCCGTGAATAAAGTTAACAGGGTTGTTTATTTCATGGGCTACCCCGGCCACCATCTGCCCTAAACTAGACATTTTTTCGGTTTGAATTAACTGGGTTTGCGTGTGCTTAAGTTGGTAAAGTGCTGCTGTAAGTTCTTCTGTTCTTTCTTCTACTCGCTCTTCCAAAGTTTGGCGATACAGCTCTAATTCATGGGTGTATTCTGCTACCCATTCAACTAATTGATTGATGGATTTGGCTAAGGTTCCCACTTCATCTTCTGTAGTAACAGGTACTTGCAAATCAAAATTTGCTTGTTGAGTAATAGTTTTAGCAACCCTCGTTACCGCTTGGAGAGGAAGGGCGATCGCGCGGCTGGTACAGATGGCTAGAAAAATAGCGATCGCGACTGATACTAACATACTCACTACGATGATTTGGACTCGCAATTCCTCAGCTTTATTAAAATTAATGTAGGCTTGTCTCTGCTGTGCCTTAGCTACTTGTGTCATCAAGCTCAAACTCTCTGACAGCCGCTCAAACTTAACATCCAGCTTAACTGCTTTATCCCCTCTGATTAAATCCAATACCTGCTGCTGTGCCTCTTTAACTTCCTCTGGTTTTAGTGAGGAGGGCTCTATTTCTTGCCAAAAAGATTTGAGCAATTGAGAATACGAATCTGTCGCAGTTGTGTAGCCGTTTAATAATCCTTTTAACTCAACCGACTTTACTGCTAATTTTGTGGAATGTTCTTCCGTAAAAAAAGCTAGTTCAGCAATATTTTTTTGGACTACATCAACATCTTTCAAGAACTTAGCAGTTTCATATTCAAACCAGATTGAATCTCCCAATACAGAGATTAGCCGTTTGGGATGTGACTGCACTGCTTGCACAGAATATTCTAAATCCCTGAGCAAATCTTGTTGCTCGTCGGCGAAGGTTAAAGCTTGGAATGCTTGATTTTGGTAATAGTCTCCACAGATCATTCCCCCTGTGGTTCCTAGTACGGCTATTCCAATTGCTACGGAGTAGCCATAAGTAATTTTTTTGGCAATGCTTAAGCGAGAAATTAAGCGGTTAATGGCAGTCAAGGGAGTTTTTCGGAGAGAATTTTTGATGTCGCGATCGCCTTCAGTCACAGCAACCTTATTTTTTCGTCTATTGAGGGTAAGATTGTTGAAGCTTACAGCCCCATTTTCTCCCTGTTCAAATTTTTGCATCCTGGCAACCTGAGCTAAATTTTAACAATTTTATTAGTAAATGCACATAAAGTCTCTTATTCGTAAACTGTTACGCATTTAAACCACTAACGAGGCTTGTAGGGTGCGTCAGTTATAACACTTACGCCGACTTGGGAAACACTTCTGTACGCTCCGCACCCTACTATCGTATTTTAAATGCCAAACAGCTTAGTAGGGGGAATATTCCCTAGAGTTTATGAATTAAGGATTAAGCCCTACTACAAAGTCGGCATTAGATAAAATTTAACCTTAAAAGACATTCCCCTGACCAATGGCTTTATAAACTTCACGAATTATGTTATAATCACTGTCGTTTGCTGGCACCAGTTTAGCTCCTTGATACTTATCATTAGCTTTTCCAACTAAAATTGCTTGAATTAGCTTCTCTTGATTTTCTACCAGGCGATGGCGGATTTTTTCAACCAGAGTATTAGGCAGGTTACTACTAGCTACAAACAAGTCACTAGGTAAGGGTTTCCCGGTGGCAATAATCCGAAAATCATTGGCCGATAAACCATCTATTTTTAGTAAATCGTTGTATCTATTCACACCAATTCCTAAGGCATCAACTTGGTTTTTTTTAAGAGCCTGCAAACCCTTTTCTCCCAACATTGAGATTTTGAAGTCAGATTGGGGATTTAAGCCAGCATCCATGAGAATTTTAATCGGGCTTAGATGACCACCAGTTGCACCTATTTCCCACATAGCTATGGTTTTACCTTTCAACTGTGCTGCTGACTTAATCTCGCTATTGGCAGGAACAGCAATAATTGAGTGATAGTCGGGGCGGGTGATGGCAATGATGGGAACAGCATTTGTCCGCGCCCGCATAATCACATATTCAGATGGCCCTGTTAGAGCTAATTTTAGCTGACCGGACTGGAGAGCTACGGCTGCTTCTATATAGTTATCTACTGGGAACAATTCAATTTTTTTCTCTAAAACTTCCCCAAGAACAGTCCGAAATGCTTGATAATTTTGCTGCAAATCTTCTGCTCCCTTAACATCAGTTACGGCAAATTCAAGGGTTTCTGGTTCACTTAGGGTCAAATTGGAAGAACTACGATTAGATTGATTTACTGTTGTAGAACAGCTTGCTACAAACAATAGGGATAACCCAACAAAATGCCGCCGCTTCATAATTTTTAGGATTTTTAGTGGCAGTTGAAAATTGCCTAACTATTATAAGCTATTTGGAATAAGCTTTCATTAAAATAGATTATCCATTGGTTAAACTTCAGTGCGGCAAAATTTTTATTGCTCGGTGTTTGGGTTAGCAGCGTAAGGCAGCGGATATTGTAAACTTAACTCCTTAAACGCTGCCCGTGGTAACTGACATGAATCGCAAACGCCACAAGTAACTTCACCGTCGGCGTCACAAGACTAAGTTTTTTCCGAAGGCACTCTCCAATTATTGCCTAATTTAATGATTTCTGTCTTGTTTAGCTCAATCAGCGGTGTTGAGATAGAAATTGCTTCGCCTTCTCTCCCTTGTTTTGTCCCTAGCCGCAATACTTCTTGCAGGGCTTGAATATAATCGGGGCGAAAGTCTCGATAGCCGGAATAGTCTAAAGCTTTGACGCCAATGTAAACGCGATCGGCGTTGAGACTTTCAGCCCAGGCGAAGCCAAAACTTAGGAAAATTGTATTGCCGGAGGTAGGTGATCGGGATGCTTTCGGAGAGTTGATCGAGGGTGCTCGCGCCAAAAAGCGTCTGGCTTTCCTGCAATGGCTTTGAAGGGAGCGATCGCCTCAACGGAGTTCGATCGAGTACAATCTCCTATTACCAGCACGCCTGAAAAGGACTTTGATTGTCTAATCAACATTTTAAGCTGTTTTTTCAAAAAATCAAGCTTAATTTGTTAGACGCTGCCGTAATTTTTGCAAGTCCCGTTTTTTAAGAAGCGACACAGAAGTTGTCAAAAGTTTAAATAGCGATAATGAGCGTGTTCAAGTGACTGCTGTAATTTCGGTGTGAGAAAAGCTGCTCTAATCCTTAGATAGCAAGGACTTCAGCTCATCGTAGTCAGACGACATTAATTTGTTAAAGCGACAAATAATTTATTATTCGACAATCAAGGTGATTTACACAAGTGCGATCGTACTCAAAGCGCAGTGCGATCGCCACCCGTTTTGAGAGACTGTACTGTAAATTGTTGAAAATTCTCCTTAAACATTAATTTACTTAATAATAAATTTTGTATCCAAAAATACAACTATCTTATTAAGGGAGTCTTAATATCAAGTCGCTATGTGTTATTATTCTCAATCATCTGACTCATCTATTCAAGAGTAACAAGAAAAAATGACAAAGCGATTCGATCGGCGGAAATTTCTTTTATACAGTTCTGCTACCCTAACATCAAGTTTATTTCTCAAAGCTTGTAGGACTCCCACTCCAACAGCAACTCCCGCCGCTTCTCCTTCTCCAACTTCAACAGGAACACCAGCAGCAGGTGGCGGAAACACGATCAAAGTAGGAATTTTGCATTCGTTGAGCGGCACGATGTCAATCAGCGAAAAAAGCGTTGTCGATGCCGAACAATTAGCGATCGAAGAAATCAATAAAGCTGGCGGCGTCCTCGGCAAACAAATCGAAGCAGTAATAGAAGATGGCAACTCAGACTGGCCGACTTTTGCCGAAAAAGCCAAAAAATTGATCGACCAAGATAAAGTTGTCGCCGTCTTCGGCTGCTGGACATCCGCCAGTCGCAAAGCAGTATTGCCGGTATTTGAAGAAAAAAATCATATGCTCTGGTATCCCGTACAATACGAGGGTCAAGAGTGTTCCAAGAATATCTTTTATACCGGGGCTGCACCGAACCAACAAATCGAACCAGCAGTTGACTGGCTGCTAGAAAATAAAGGAAAAAGATTCTTCTTAGTCGGGTCTGACTACGTTTTCCCCCGGACGGCAAATACCATTATCAAGGCACAGCTAGCAGCAAAAGGCGGCGAAGTAGTTGGAGAAGATTACATTCCTTTGGGCGGTACAGAAGTCACGCCAATTATTACTAAAATTAAGGCAGCGTTGCCAGACGGGGGCGTCATTTTCAATTCCCTCAACGGCGACAGCAACGTAGCATTTTTCAAACAGTTGCAGGGTGCAGGTTTGGGGCCGGACAGGTATCCGTCAATGTCTGTCAGTATTGCAGAAGAAGAAGTAAAGGCGATCGGCGTAGAATATCTTAAAGGCCATTACGCCGCCTGGAATTACTTCATGACTGTGGATTCTCCGGCCAATACAAAATTTGTGGAAGCTTTCAAGGCAAAATACGGCAACGATAGAGTCACTAACGACCCGATGGAAGCAGCTTACATCATGGTTTACCTGTGGAAGCAAGCCGTCGAAAAAGCAGGGACAGCCGACGATTTGGAAAAAGTGCGGGCAGCAGCTTTGGGTCAAACCTTTGAGGCGCCAGGGGGCACAGTAACGATGGATGTTAACCATCACCTTTCTAAATTTGTGCGGTTGGGCGAAGTGAGAGAAGACGGTTTGTTTAACATCGCTTTTGCTACACCAGCAGCAGTGAAGCCGGTGCCTTGGAATCAGTTTGTCGCTGAAACAAAAGGCTTTTCTTGCGATTGGTCAGACCCCGCAAAAGGTGGAAAATTCAAAGCTTGATAAGTAGGTAATACCAATTTTCTTAACGTTGACAACGTATCTTCGATCCCCCTAGGACGTGTCTTTAAACCCGGAGATCCCCCCCGCCCCCCCTTAATAAGGGGGGAGTAAGAGCATTCTTTCGTCAATCCCTACTCCCTTAATAAGGGGCAACTGGAGTCTTCTTTCGTCAACTCCTACTCCCCTTAAGAAGGGGGAACTGGAGTCTTCAAAGTCCCCCTTCTTAAGGGGGATTTAGGGGGATCGAGACTCGGCGACAAGCGAGATATACAGAGGGTTTTAGTTCTAAGTTGACACCAATGGGATAAAACCAGCCCCTAATTATCCGCGGACGAAGTTAACCGACTTGATGCAGGAGTTACAAAAGTGGCGATATTAGACGGTTTATTTAATGGCATTAGCATCGGCGCTGTTCTACTAATTGCAGCCTTGGGATTAGCCATTATTTTCGGGCTGATGGGCGTGATTAATATGGCTCACGGCGAGTTGATGATGCTGGGGGCTTATACAACTTTCGTGGTGCAAAATGTTTTCAAAGGTATGGGAGGATTTGCTTTTGAAACCTATATTTTATTTGCAATTCCCCTCGCTTTTTTAGTAGCTGCATTGGTAGGATTAATTCTCGAACGCGGAGTGATTCGCTATCTTTACGGGCGGCCGCTAGAAACTCTGCTGGCAACTTGGGGCGTAAGTTTAATTTTGCAGCAGTTTGTCCGCAGCGTTAGTTGGGTGCTGGTAATTGGAATTGCGGTATTTTGTTTGCTGTTTTTTGGCGGTTTGCGGGTGCTGAAATCTCGCAGGGATTTCGATCGCATTCGTAACAAAATTATCGCCCTAATTTTGCCTTTATCTTTGGGTATTTCCTGGGCAGTGAGCGCCTTTTTAGGGCAAACTTACAAACTGGCAGTAACTCAACCTTGGTTTGGCGCTCAAAATGTGGACGTAACGGCACCGAAATGGTTGCGGGGTGGCATACCGCTGGGCAATTTTCAGTTGCCCTATGCCCGAATTTTTATTATTGTGCTAACAGCAATTTGTTTGGCGGGAATTTACCTATTTTTGCAAAAGTCGGTGTGGGGATTGCGGATTAGATCCGTGACGCAAAATCGCAGCATGAGTGCGTGTTTGGGAATTCCTACCGAACAAGTAGACGCGCTGACTTTTGCTTTGGGTTCAGGGTTGGCAGGTGTCGCTGGGTGCGCGATTAGTTTGATCGGTTCGGTAGGGTCAAATACCGGACAAAATTATATAGTCGATACCTTTATGGTGGTGGTTGTGGGCGGTGTCGGCAAGATTGTGGGGAGTGTAGTTGCTGCGATCGCGATCGGCACTGCCAATTACCTGATCGGTTCGGGAACTTTAGCATTAATGTTCGCTCCTGTCAAGCCTTTAGCCGACTTCTTCACATTTTTCGCCACAACCAGCATGGCCAAAGTAATGGTATTCGCTTTAATTATGGCTTTTCTGCAAGTGAAGCCGGGAGGGATTTTCCCGCAAAAAGGACGGACTGTAGAAAATTAAAAATTACAACTGCGAGCGTAGCGAAAAATGCAGAACAAACATCAAAAACCCTGGCTAAAAGAAGCGGTAATTGTCAGCGCGATCGCCCTCACATTCATCTTACTCATCCCAGGAATACTCCCCGACGTTCGCCTCAATCAATTAGGGCGATTTTTAGCACTAGCAATTGCAGCCCTCGGCATAGATTTGATTTGGGGATACACAGGTTTGCTTAGTTTAGGGCATGGGGTGTTTTTTGCGATCGGCGGCTACGCTTTCGCCATGCACCTAAAATTGCAAATTCCCCCAACCGCCAGCAGTCAATTGCCAGAATTTATGAACCTCTACGGCGTTACCGAACTCCCCTGGTTTTGGCAACCATTTTATTCATTTCCCTTCTCAGCATTAGCAGTAGTTCTCATCCCCGCCATCTTGGGCGCACTTTTAGGTTATTTAGTATTCCGCAATCGAATTCGAGGCGTTTACTTTTCAATTCTTACCCAAGCAGCAACCATTGTATTTTTCAACTTCTTTAACGGTCAGCAAAAACTGATTAACGGAACTAACGGACTCACCGACTTTAAAACCTTGTTCGGAGCCACAGTAAATGACCGAGATACTCAATATATTTTCTACATTCTCACCATACTATTTTTAGCAGCAACTTACGCCCTCTGCCGCTGGCTGACCAGCGGGCGTTTCGGCCGCCTGTTAGTAGCAATTCGCGACGACGAAGTGCGCCTGCGTTTCTCAGGTTACAATCCCACAGGATATAAAGTTTTAGTCTTTGCAATTTCCGCCGGTTTAGCCGGGATTGCAGGCGCATTATTTACGGTACAAACCGGAATCATTTCGCCAAAAGCAATGGATATTGCCTTTTCAATTGAAATGGTAATCTGGGTCGCAGTGGGAGGCCGCGCCACACTATCGGGAGCAATATTGGGAACATTGCTAGTCAACTTTGGCAAAAGTTTCTTGAGCGAACAATTCCCCGAAGTTTGGCTGTTTTTCCAAGGCGCCCTATTCCTAATAGTAGTCACAGTGCTGCCCGACGGCTTAGTCGGATGGCTGCAACATCAAGGTTTCGACCAAATCCGCAGCTTGTTCAGAAGACCGAAGTACGCATCTACTTACCCCAGCCTGGAACAAGACCCCCAAGTGCAGCTCGAAAAAGAAGAACTTGAACATTGAGTGCAAAAATATCGTGTAATTTATAAGTAGGCTGACCTAAATAAATGTCACCTACAACAGACAAACAAAGCAATCGCAATAGACTTGGCAAACGCTGCGTTTATCTCTGTCTGAGGAAACGTAATATATATGTCCACCTACTTAGATATCCCTAGCAAACAGCTTCGTTCTTGAACTTGAGGGGAAACATATGGCAGATATTATTGACTACAAAATCTACGGCGACGATTTGCAACTCATCGAAATTGAACTCGACCCCAAAGAAGGCGTCAGGGCTGAAGCTGGAACCATGACATACATGGAAGGGGACATCCAAATGCAAACATCCACAGGCGGCGGCTTATTTCAAGGTTTCAAACGGATGCTGACAGGAGCGGGTTTTTTCATTACCACCTTTGTCAACGCCGGAAATCGCAAGGCCCGCGTCGCTTTTGCCGCCCCTTATCCGGGTAAAGTAATTCCCCTAGATTTAGGCCAACTTGGCGGTAAATTTTTATGTCAAAAAGACTCATTTCTATGTGCGGCCAACGGCATTGAAATTGAGGTAGCATTCACCAAGCGGCTCGGTGCCGGTTTCTTTGGCGGAGAAGGTTTTATTCTGCAAAAATTGCAGGGTGACGGGCTAGCTTTTGTTCATGCGGGAGGAACAATAGTTGAGAAAAATTTGGGTGTTGGCGAAGTGTTGCGAGCGGACACTGGTTGTTTGGTAGCTTTTGCGCCGACTGTAGATTACGATATTCAGTTTGTGGGCGGGTTTAAAAATGCTCTATTTGGCGGCGAAGGCTTGTTTTTAGTCAAGCTAACTGGCCCTGGAAAAGTGTATTTGCAAAGTCTGCCGCTCTCGAAGTTAGCTGAGCGAATTATGGCGGCAGCTCCACCTCCCGTGTCGAGCAGTTCTAGCAGTTTTAGTGTAGAGTAAACTGCTATAAAAAAGTAGTAAGTATGGTGTCCCGGAAGCGGAGAAAATCTGCTTGATAAGGGAGAATTTTTACCTTCTGCACCTACAATAGGTCTGGGTTGTTGTCCATTAGTGAGGGAATTCTTAATTATGAATGGCAAAGTATTAGAAATAGAAAACTTGACTGTTAGTTTTGATGGTTTTAAAGCCATCAACGGTTTAAATTTCAGCATGGATGCGGGCGAACTGCGAGTTATTATTGGGCCCAACGGTGCGGGAAAAACAACTTTTCTCGATTCAATTACCGGGAAGGTGCAGCCGACAGAGGGCAGGGTGTTATTTAAGGGACAAAATTTACGCAAGTTGTCGGAAGATAGGATTTCGCGCTTGGGAATTGGCCGCAAGTTTCAGACGCCGCGAGTTTACTTGAATTTAACGCCACGCGAAAATTTGGAATTGTCTTGCAGCCGCCATAAAAATGTTTTTTCGACTTTGTTCAAGCCTGCTTCGGCTGCTGAAAAACGCACGGTTTCCGGTTTATTAGAAACAATTGGTTTAGTTGCTAAAGCTGATGTTTCGGCTGGTTTGCTTTCTCACGGGGAAAAGCAATGGTTGGAAATTGGAATGTTGGTGGCTCAATCTCCTGATTTGTTGTTGGTAGATGAACCTGTGGCGGGTTTGACGGATGAGGAAACGATGTTAACTGGAGAGTTGCTAGTTTCGCTGGCGGAAAGTCATTCGGTGTTGGTAATTGAACACGATATGGAGTTTGTGCGGCAAATTGCGCGGCAGGTGACGGTGTTGCATCAGGGTGCGGTTTTGTGTGAGGGGACTATGGATGAGGTGCAAAATGACGATCGAGTAATTGAGGTATATTTGGGCAAACCGGAAGAGTAAGAGGAAGGAAGTTCGGCAACGGATTGTGTAACGGATGTAACGGATGTAACGGATATCAGGAAAAAGGAAGAAGGAAGAAGTTATTTGTTAGTTGCTACCAATTTGCAGACCCCCTTACCAATTAAAAACTATGCTACAAATCTCTAATTTGAATGTTTATTACGGCGAAAGTCACATTTTGCGCGATGTCGATTTAAGCGTCATGGCGGGGCAAATGGTTTGCTTGATCGGCCGCAATGGTGTGGGCAAAACTACTATGCTAAAAACGATTATGGGGTTGCTGCAACCCCGCAGTGGCACTATTGCTTTTGGCGGAGAATCTATTGCTTCTAAGTTGACTCACCAGCGGGCTAGATTAGGAATTGGTTATGTGCCTCAAGGGCGTGAAATTATTCCCCGTTTGACGGTTAAAGAAAATTTATTGTTAGGTTTGGAAGCGAAACCAACCAAAATCAAAAATCCTGAAGTTCCTGATGAAATTTTTGATTTATTTCCGGTTTTGAAAACTATGCTCGATCGCCTGGGAGGTGATTTGAGCGGGGGACAGCAGCAGCAGTTAGCTATTGCTAGAGCTTTGATGGGAGAGCCGAAATTGCTGGTTTTGGATGAGCCTACGGAGGGGATTCAACCATCGATTATTTTAGATATTGAAGCTGCGGTGCGCCGTGTGGTTGCGACTAGGGGAATTTCTGTTTTGTTGGTGGAGCAACATTTGCATTTTGTGCGGCAAGCTGACTGGTATTATGCTATGCAAAAAGGGGGGATTGTGGCTTCTGGAAGCACTAGCGAATTAAGCGATGAGGTGATTCAGAGGTTTTTGGCTGTTTGAATTGAAGGAAAAGGGAAGGAGGAAGAAGACCCTGAGCGAAGTCGAAGGGTCTTCTCCCTTCTTCCTTCTGCTATATTATTGATTTTTTCGACCGTCTGGCATTGTGGTGCCGGCCATACTTGCTCGATCGATACTAGCGCCATCTATATTAGCATTGCGGAGGTTGGCATCGGAAAGATTGGCATCTCTCAAGTCGGAAAATCGCAGGTCTGCACCGTCTAGATTTGTCTTTGTCAAGTTAGCTTTTCTGAGGTTAGCGTTGCTGATTCTCGCTCCTACTAATTCGGCTCCGCTTAAGTCTGTGCGAGCTAGATTGGTGTTGACAAAATCTGATATCTCGAAGCGACTACCGCTGAGGTTGGCATCTGATAAATCTGCTCCTGTCAGGATGGGATTTTTTAAGTTAATGTTAACTAATTTTACGGCTCGGAGGTCGCAGCGGGAGCAGCTTTGAGTTAGCAGCAGCATTTCGACGTTGGCGTTGATTTGGTCGATTTGTTGCTGGGAGAAATTTTCGGCAAATTCTGGGGAGACGTAGCCGAGCTTTGTGGGGTCGGCTGGTTTTGGTTGGGGTGTTTGGATTGGGGGTGTTTGGATTTGTTGGGGTGTTTGGATTGGTTGGGGTGTTTGTGGTTGGGGTGTTGGGATTGGTTGGGGTGTTTGGATTGGTTGGGGTGTTGGGATGGGTTGGGGTGTTTCGATGGGTTGGGGTGTTTGGATTGGTTGGGGTGTTTCTATTTGCCCGATCGCACTTAGTTGCAGCCCCACCTTCGGCAGTTCAAGAGTTGCTGCAAAAATTAGTAGGGCGATCGACATTATTGTGAGTTTTTTCATAAATAACTTTTTTTTGCGAAAATACCATTTATATGGTATAATACCTCGAAAAGTTAACATCCTACATTTCGTTAAATAGATCGAAATTCAGATAAAAAACTTCGGAACCATCAGGTGCGCGAATTAACTTTTCTATTACCGGAGGCAGTTGCTGTTGACGGTACAATGCCGGAATTTCGCAGAAGCTTTCTTCGGTAATTTCCAAAATTTTTGGCATATCAGGAATGGGAATCCCCAACCGATCGCTTTTATTTAAGGTACAAATAATCAGGTATTTGCACTCCGTAATGCTTGGACTGCGGGGAAATATTTTGGATAAATTAATTAGGGTAATCAGTTCTTCTTGGTGCCGCAATAAACTATTACCGCTAGGTAAAGTGGCGTAGGCATTAAAGTTTTTAACAATGCGCTCCACTCGTTCAATAGGAACAGCATAGTAAATATTTCCTAGTTCAAAGGAAACAAATTTTTTAGGGGCAATTCTAACAGTGGCTTGTTTGTTGCTGCGAAATCGGCGATTGTAATTAGCGTGAGTCATGCGATTTTAGATTTTATATTTTAGATTTTAGATTGAAGAATTATTCGATTTTAGATTGAAAATTATTGGATTTTAAATCAAAGAATTATTTAATTTTAGATGGAAATTAAATAATTCTTTGATTTAAGATTGAAGATTATTTAATTTTAGTAGGTGCGTCTGCTGCGTAGATTACCCCTATAATTCGCGTATTCAATTAGTTTTTACCTAAGTTTTGTTTGAGATTAGATCTTATTGGATGTGAAATTTGAGATTGTGGATTAAATTATTGATTGGTGGATTAATTTGGGGATAGCTTGTAAAAGTTGGGCTTCGCTGTAAGGTTTGGTGAAGTATTGATTTGCGCCTAATTCCATTGCCATTTGCCGATGTTTTTCCCCGCTACGGGATGTCAGCATGGCTACGGGAATCTTAGCAAACCGCTCGGTCGATCTGATCGATCGCAACAATTCAAATCCATCCATCCGGGGCATTTCAATATCCACGATCGCCAAACTGCAATCAAGACCATTTTGCAACTTTTCGAGGGCATCCACACCGTCTTTAGCTTGTACCACCCGGTAGCGAGCACGAGTCAGTGTCAGAGACAGCAACTGGCGAATTGTATAGGAATCATCCACTACCAAAATCTGCGGTGACTGACTCGCACTCGCCGGTATCTCCTGCACTTTACCGGAGACAGCGGCGATCGAACTATTTACCCCAGGTTGGCCCACCAAATCGTCCACATCCAGAATATTCACCACGCGCCCGTCCCCCAAAATAGTAGTCCCCAAAACCCCACGAGGCTTGGATAGAGGCGGTGGCAAAGGTTTAACCACAATTTCCTGCTGACCGATCAGCCGTTCCACGGCCACCGCCAGCATTCCTTCGGTAGAAGCTAAAACTAGAACCGGAATTTCGTCTTGGGTCAAAGGGTCAGGAGAGGGGGCATCGGGCCCGACGACACTGTATTCGAGCAAATCTTGCATCCTCACCAAACGAATAAATTCCTCCCGCCACCAAAGCATCGGCTGATTGCCGGCGGTGTGAACTTCCGAGGCTTTAATGTGCAGAATTTCCTCGACTGCATCCAGCGGCACTGCTATTTTATTGTGATCGGTCTTCACCATCAAAGCATCAGTAATCGACAGTAGCAGTGGCAGTTTAATGATAAAACTCGTACCTTTTCCCAGGCGAGAGTCTACCTTCACAGTCCCCCGCACAGTCCGCAAATTTGTTCGCACCACGTCGAGCCCAACTCCCCGCCCCGAAAGGTCGCTGACCCCTTCTGTAGTGCTGAAATCCGGCCAAAATAGAAAATCGTAGAGTTCGGCAATGGAAAATTCTTGAGCTTGTTCCTCCGTAGCCCAACCCTTTGTGACAATTTTACGGCGAATGATTTCCGGGTCAATGCCTTTGCCGTCATCGGCAACAGTAATAATAGTTTGGCCGCCTTGGTGGCGGGCTTCTATTTCAATTTGACCGCTGGCCGGCTTGCCGCTTGCTTTCCGAACTTCGGGCATTTCGATGCCGTGGTCGAAAGCGTTTCTCACTAAGTGTATTAAGGGGTCGCGCAAAGCATCGAGCAAACTTTCGTCAATTTTGGTATCTCTTCCCATTAGCAGCAGGTTGACCTCTTTATCGTATGTGAGACACATCTCCCGGAGCGCTCTGGGCAAGTGATCGACGGCGCGGCTGAAACTCACGACTCGCAACTGCATGACGCGGCTGCGTAGTTGTTCGGTAATGCGGCGCAGTTGGTCGGTACTGCGCTCGAATTTGATGGCTAAGGTGTCTAATTTGGTGGCGGATTGAGAAATTGCTTGGGCAGTTTCGATGACTTCTGCGGCTGTCGAGTGGAACTCTGTATAACGATCCATCTCTAAGATATCGAAGTGAGCATGGGCAGGAGAGGATTTGCCGTTAGCAATCATTGGGAATTCTGTTTCTGCTGCTGCAAGTTTTCCGAATCCAGAGTTGCCGTTTACCCCTCTCCACTCTGCAAAACTCAGTCTGTCGTATTCTTCTCGCAACTGACCGCCGAATTGGTTCAAATCTACGATACTGCGGCGGATGCGCTTGACTTCGCCACGCAGTTCGGATTCTTGAAGTTCTAAATTTGTACGGTTGATGACTAATTCGCCGACTAGATTCACCAATTCAGTTAAGCGTTCTAAGTCTACCCGGATTGTCGGCCTTTGCGGGTTGGGGACTGGGAGAGTCGGGGAGTCGGGGAGAGTCGGGGAGGGAGAGGGAGAGGGGAGGAGAGTCGGGGAGGGGGAGATTTCCGGGGATGTCGGGGAGTCGGGGAGTCGGGGGGAGTCGGGGGGAGTGGGGGAGGGGAAGATTTCGGGGATGTCGATCGCCCTTCCTTCCAGTATTTGTTGGCGTGCGGTTTGCAAGTTTTGGGCGATCGCCCAACCCTCGGATTGCAACCGTTCTAGAGTCAAGTTTGGAGAGTCGATCAAATCTCTCAGGGGCGCGGCAACTTTCCCAAAATCCGGCAATTGCAGCATTCCAGCCAAACCCGAAAGTTGGTAGTAAACCTGGTTGAGGGCGGTGACGCTTTTTGCCAAATCTGCCTCGGAAGCTTGGGAAAGTTCGGTTTCTAAGCGATTGAAGAGTGGCGGCACTTCATGTTCAAAAATCAGTTTCAGGGTTTCCGGGGCGGGCGATTGGCTGGCTGCGGGGACGGGCGACGGTTCTGACTTGCCGTACTTAGCCTGGAACTGATCGAAAATTTGGGCGATCGCCTCCAAGTTTTCCGTTTGATCCGGAGTTGTGACATCGGAGTGTTGAACTGATTCGATCGTAATCTTTTTGAGAGCATCCACCCCCTGCAGCAAAACACTCACAGTAGTCGGTTCCAGAGCCGACAAGTCTGTGCGATCGCGCAAAATGACAAAACAGTCCTCCAGCGTGTGAGCTGCGACCGACACGTTTTGAAAGCCCAACATCGAACCCGCACCTTTAATCGAGTGAGCCGCCCGAAACATTTCTTTAACTGCCGCTTGTCGCTCTTTCAAACCCGCCGATTCCATCGCCAGCAGATTCGTCTCCATTGACTGAAGAAACTCTTCGCATTCTGCGGTAAAAGCATTTATTAATTCGTTTAAATCGTGATCATTCATATGAGCCTGTTGTCTGTTGACAGTTAACTGTTGTCTGTTGGCAGTTTTTTTATATATATGTCCCGTTCTTTAACTGTAATTGTTGTCGGGGCGGGTTCACGATTATTTATAACTTCGCATTCAGGAAATTTGTCAACCCGCCCCAGCAACAACGATAGTTATTAGTTATTCCTATAACAGTCAACAGTCAACCGTCAACCGTCAACTGACTAACTGCGGAAATTCGCCACCGACTTTTGCAATTGGCCCAGAGAACCAGACAACTCGTCCAAAGATGCTTTGACATCCGCACCTTTTTGTGCGGTCGTATTCGCAATCTCGTTGACTTGCTGCATACTGTTAGCAATTCCCTCAGCCGAAACAGTTTGCTTGGCAGATGCGATAGTAATATTCTGCACTAAAGCATTCATTTCTCGACTAACTTCGATAATGGCATTGAGGTGAGTTTTAGCTTCGCTTGCCAGCTTAGTGCCTTCCACTACCTCCAGCGTCCCGGATTCCATTGCCTTCATCACGCGGCTGATTTCTTCTTGAATTGTACCGACAATTTCCGAGATTTCCTCCGTAGCGCCGGCGGATCTTTCTGCTAATTTCCGCACTTCTTCGGCAACAACTGCAAAGCCTAAACCTTGTTCGCCGGCTCGCGCCGCCTCAATAGTAGCATTCAGAGCTAATAAATTAGTTTGCGAAGCAAGTTGAGAAATCGAAGTCACAATTTTGCCAATTTGCTGCGAAGATTCGCCCAAACGCTTCATCATTTTTGAGGTAGAAGCGATCGTCAACCGCAGCCCGTTAATGCCTTCGACAGCTCGATCGACAGCCATACCGCCGACTTCAGCGGTGTGAGAAGACTGCTGGGCGACTGTTTCGGCGCGCACCGAAACATCTCGCACGTCGCGAATCGAATTCACAATCCGCTCGATTTCCCGCATGATGGCAGATATTTTTGCTGCTTGAATTTCCGCCTGTTGGGTGAGTTGACTGGTATTGTTAATTGACTCGCCCGTGGCAGATGTTACCTGTTCAGCTAAAGTTTGAATTCCCGTTACAACTTTCCGCAGAGAACCGATTAAGAAGTTAAAAGAGTCGGCGACAGCACCTAAAACGTCGTTTGTCACTTCCGCCCTAACTGTCAAGTCGCCTTGAGCCGCGCCTTTAATTTCTCCCAACAATTTAAGGACTTGCTGCGTCAAAGAATCAGCTTCAGCTTTGCGTTCTGCTGCCAATTTTCCTAGTCGTTCTTCTGCTTCTTTGCGCTCGGTGATGTCAAAGCGAATGGCGATATATTTGACTATTGTGCCACTGGTATCAAAAATGGGAGATATCGTCGAATCTACCCAGTAAAACGAGCCATCTTTGCGTCGGTTTTTAACTTCCCCTTTCCACACCAAACCGCGAGAAATTGTCACCCACATTTCTTCAAAAAATGATTGGGGATGGTAGCCTGAATTGACGAGGCGATGGTTGCGGTGCAGGAGTTCTCCTATGCTGTAACCGGAGATTTCAATGAATCGGTCGTTGACGTAGGTAATCATGCCTTGGAGATCAGTTTCGCTGACTATCGCAGATTCGTCTAGGGCATTTTGCCGCGTTTTGAGTTCTTGCAGCAAGCGTTCCTGTGCCTCGGCCAACTGCTGCATTTGCTGCTGGGATGCTCTTTGTTCGGTGACGTTGCGGCAAACTACTACGCCTCCTTTAAGCGCCCCCGTTTCGTCTTTGAGTGGCCGGCCGTTAATTTTCACCCACAGGCCCTCTGGCTTGCCTGCGTGGCGGGTGAAAAGGTCTACTTCGTCAACGGCTTCTCCTCGAACCGTGCGCGCTAAAGGTATTTCGGCTGGGGGATAGGGAGTTACCGTATCGGGCAAGAATAAACCGTATTTTGCCGACCATTCGTTGGGAATAGCATCTGTAGCACCCTTGCCAAACATATTTTCGGCGGCGGGGTTGAACAAAAGAAAATTGCCTTTTTCGTCGGCAGCAATTATGCCGTCGCCAATGCTGTTTATTAGCAGTTCCAAGAGATTGCTTTGCTGCCGAAATTGGTCTTCGGAACTGGCTAATTGGGCTGTTGTTTTTTCCAGTTGCACCATCGCGTGTTTGCTCTCGGTAATGTCGCGAGCCACTGCATATATGAACTTTTGTTCGGCTTCAGGTCGCGCTTTCCACGACAGCCACTTGTAGGAACCGTCTTTGCAGCGGTAGCGATTTTCAAAAGCGATTGTTTCGACGCCGCTGGATAATTTGCCGGTTTCGGCTACGGTTTGTTCGTGATCGTCTGGATGGACGAAATTGATAAAAGGTTGGTCTTCCAGTTCTTCTAGGTTGTAGCCGAGGATTTTTACCCAAGCGGGATTGACGCGCTTGAATTTGCCTTGAAAATCTGCAATACAAAGCAAGTCTAGGGAAAGGGTAAAAAATCGATCGCGCTCTAGTTCTGCTTTTTTGCGATCGGTAATTTCGATCGCCACAGCCCCGATACCGATGGGTTTGCCGTCAGATCCGGGCAAAGGAAAGTATGACGCCAGCCAATCTCGCAGGACGCCCGGTTCGTTGAAGATTGATCCCGACACCTCAAGGTTTAACAACGGTTGGTTGGTGGCGAGAACCTGCTGCAACATCGGCTCTTGGGTATCGCTCATTTCGGGTATAACTTCCCTCACCGTCTTACCGAGGTGTTCGGCAACTGAGACGCCGGTGGTTGCCGTTAATTTCTCGTTGACTTGCACGAAGCGCAACTGCTCGTCAAAAATACACATTGAGGCCGGGGCGGCTGTGAAAAATGCGTCAAAGCGGGTTTGACGCACAACTAATTCTCGTTCTAGGGCTTTGCGATCGCTGATGTCGCGGCCTTCTGGAATTAGCATCAAGACTTTGCCACTGTCGTCGGTGATGGGTTTGATGGAGAAGTCAACGGTAGCCACTGCACCGTTGGCAACTAGCACATCCACTTCGTAACGGACTACCTCGCCCGCCGCGGCGAGGGCGATCGCTTCTTGTATCTGTTGCTTGGTTTCCGGGGAAATCTGCCACCACAGGGTTTCGGAAAACGGAGTGCCTATTATTTCTTCGCTCCGCAGGCCTGCCGCGGCGAGGGCTGTTTGGTTGGCTTCCAAAACGGTGCCGTCCGGTTTGAGCAGACCTATGAATTGGAACGATTGGTCGAAAATGGCTCGGAATAGTCTTTCGCGATCGCGCAGCATCTCTTCTGCGCGTTTGCGATCGCTGATGTCGCGAGTAACTGTTGCGAACCCCATAGGCTCGTCGGTTTCTGGGTGTTTGACTGTAAATAGGGTGAAGTCAACCGGAAAGTCTTCGCCGGTTTGAAAGTTCCTCAAGCGGAATTCACCCTGCCAAAAACCGTCTCGCACAGTAGCCGGCACGATTTCTTCTTTGAAAATCTTAGCATCTTCTACTGAGAAGAAGTCATACATACTTTTGCTTTTGACTTCTTCAATATTTTGCAATCCTACTTGCTTAAGTCCAGCGGCATTCAGGTATGTTGCCTCTCCCTCCATGGTTGCCGTGCCGATAAAATCCGAGCTGCTTTCTACGATGGCAATCAATCTTTGCTTTTCGATTTCGGCTTGCTTGCGATCCGTGATGTCGTTGTTAGTTTCTAAAATTGCTTTGGGTTTTCCCTGTTCGTCTCGCTGTAAATTCCAGCGACTGAAGACGGTGATTTTGGTATCATAATTGGTGGTGTGAATTATTTCTCCTTCCCAATAATCCTGCTCTTCTAACTGTGCCGAAATAGCTGCTAAACGCTGGGGAAAAATGCTGTGCAATAGAGTATGGGTGAGTTTCCCCAAGGCTTCTTTTTTTGTCCAGCCGTACATCCGTTCGGCTCCCTGACTCCAATAATTAATCGTGCCGTCCATATCCCGAACAATCAAGGCGTCGCTGGCAAGGTCAAGCATTTGCAAGTTCTGCTGCAAGGCTTCTTCTGCGCGCTTGCGTTCTGTAATGTTGCGGGAGATCGTTGACAGAAATTCAATTTCTCCGTTCTCGGATTTGTGAGCAATAATTACTTGAGAAACTGGTATTTCTTCGCCGTCTAAACTCTGCCAAACAGTCTCGCCACTCCAGGCCCCGTCCCGGCAAGCTGCGGGGATGCCGACGTTCACCATAGTGTCGATACTTTTGGGGGATGTCAGGTCAGAAATGCTGATTCCGGTTAAATCTCCGTCTTGGCCAACTCCCAACATTTCTCTGGCTGCGCGGTTGAGATAAATGGGGCGCTGTTGGGTGTCGGCTATGCCTACCCAGTCTGTTGTGGTTTCTAAAATTGCTTTGAACCGCAATAGTTCTTGTTCAGATTTCCGGCGAGCTGTGATGTCGCGCGCCAAGCCGAGCATTCCTAAAATGTTGCCTTCTGCATCTTTGAGGGGCAATTTCTGGGTGTCGAAGCTGTGTACTTTGCCGTCGGCTAAGGCCGCTAAGTCGTTGGAAACGGGGGCGACCTGGTTGCTGGCCCGGAAGTTTTGGATTTGGTTCTCGGAATCGGTTTGGGCGTGGAAGTTGGGGAAGATTCGATCGACCGATATGCCGATTTCTGCGTCGTCTTTGCCGATAATTTCTGCTTTAGTTTTGCCGAAGGCGGCGGCGAAACCTGCATTGACTAGGGTGTAGCGCAAGTTTCGATCTTTGACGAAAATGCAGTCTGGCGTAGCGTCAATGACTGTCCGCAGCAAGTTTTGGGAGCTTTCTGCTTCTGCGAGTGTGTGTCGCAGTTGTTCTTCCATTTGCACGCGGTTGGTGATATCTCTAATCGCGCAAACGAGAAATTGTCTGCCGTCGGCATCTATAAAGGTAGATTTTTTGGCGGAGACAAAGCGGGTGTTTCCTGCTCGGTCTGTAATGGTTTTTTGAAGTTCGGTGCTGGTATTTGTCAAGAAAACTGATTCGTCTTTTTCTCGATATGTCTCTGCTTCCTGTTTGGGCAAAAACTGGTCGTAGGATTTGCCAATTAGTTCTTCTCTGCTGTGACCTAGGTATTGACAAAAGGCATCGTTTAATATTAACCAGCGGTGCTGTTTGTCTTTGACATAAATCGGGTCTGGGATGCTGTTGAGGATGTTATTTAAGAATTGTTCTGAGGCTTTTAATTGCTCTTGGACTGCGGTGCGATCAAGAATTTCCTGTTCCAATTGTGTGTTAGTTTGCAGGAGCTGCTCGGTTCTTTCATTCACTCGCTGCTCTAGTTCTGCGGTTAGCTGCTGCAAGGCGGATTCTGCCTGTTTACGCTTGGTAATCTCCCGACCTTCTGCGAGGATTTGAAATACTTCTCCTGTTGCATTTAACAGCGGCTTAAATGACAAGTCAATTACTGTTACCTGATTGTTAGCTCCGGTGATTTCGTATTCTTCCCGGACAAAATTACCGACCGAAACTTGTTGAATGTTTGTTTTTAGGCGCTGCTGGTTGGCGGTCGATGATGCCCAACAAGGTGTCAGCCAAAATTTCATCCCCAGCACTTCTGATGCTTGCAAATCGTGCAATTTTAGCGCTGTCTGATTGGCTTCGATCAGAGTACCGTCTGCCTCCAATAATGCGATCGCTTGAAAAGCTTGGTCGAAGATTGCGTGAAATCGTTGGGTAGTTTCGCTCAGCGCTTGTTCTGTTTCTTTTTTAGCGTTAAGGATGCGGGTGGAACCTACTAAGAAGCCGTAGCGGTTGGACAAACTCAAAAAAGCGATCGCCGCAATTACAGTGATCCAATCGAACACAGTTTGCACCACCGGAGAGTGCGGCAGTCCTAGGTATTCGGCAGCGTGGCCACTGTGGCCGAAAGCGCAGGTCCAAAATATGGCTGCTGTGACTGTGGCGAAGATGTCGAACCCGAATTGACGGTTTCGCCACAAACCTAAGCTGATTAGCCAGGCGATCGCAAAGTAACATCCAGAAATGATGACATTAGCAGCCCCAGCTACCAGCGATGGGGAGAAGTCAGGCAATGTCAAGGTGAAAGTTGTTGCGATCCAAGTATAGAGAAGTTTGATCATAAAATTAAGGATGGGCAAATCGGATGCGGGCGATCGTTAGTTAAATTTATAGATGCAAAGCCGTTGCAGACTTATGTGTATGGTGGATTTTTACCAGCGTTCGGAATGGGCGATCGCTTCTACATCGACAATCATTAGCAAGCGTCCTTCGGAATTGTACAGACCTTTTAAGAATGGAGCTAGGTCGGGACTGACATCTAGTGCTGAGACAATGCGATCGGGATAGAGAGGTAAAACTCCTTCGACGCGGGAGACAGCTAATCCCACGCGGATTCTCGACAACAATCTCACGTCTCGTGGATCGGGCGCTTCTACAACTAAGATGCGGCTGTTTGGGTGGTAGATGTCAACCGACTCAATAGCGACGAACAGTCCGAAGTCTGCTACTGCTAAGATTTCGCCCCGCAAGTTGGTTAATCCCAGCAAAAATGGCAGGGTGTTGGGAACCAGGGAAATCGGTTGTTCCTTGAGGGAAAGGACTTCCCGCACTGCCTCTAATTCTATGCCGAACAGACTGCCTCCTTGACCGAACAGGAGAAATTGCTTTGTTATACTTGTCTGATTCCCCCCAGCGGGGGGAGCCGTTATTTTCATGGCTTATTTTTAGCTTATAGTGTAGCTTAAAAATTATAATTTTGCTGTGACCCTAAAGTCGATCGCCGATCGAGTTTTTCCAAATCAGTTTGGGTGCATCAAATGTTGCGGTTAAATAAATCACGGGTAGGGCAAATAAACAGGTCGCTATCATTAAACATAAAACTTTTATGGGGTTCAAAAACCCTGTTTATTAAAAAAACGGGGTTTATCGGCATAATGTTTTTTGGGAAGCTGCCGATGACTTTATATTTTGTTTACGCCGAAAGCAGACGCTGCACGATGTGGACGAGTTGCTGAGGTTCAAAGGGTTTGCTAACGTAAGCGTCAGCCCCTAAATCAGTTCCCCAAGCTTTATCGATCTCGGTATTTTTATGAGTACAAAATACTACGGGCAATTTGGCAGTTGCGCGATCGCCCCGCAATTCTCTAATCACTTCAAACCCGTTCATGCGCGGCATCACTACATCTAAAACGACCAAAGCCGGAGGGGTTTTGCGGATCATGGCGATCGCTTCTTCGCCGTCGCCTGCCCGGATCACATCTAGTCCGGCATCTTGAAGAATGCGACAGATGATTTCTAGTTCGCTCTTAACGTCGTCCACTACTAAAATTTTTGACATGATTCCACACTTCCTGGCTGTTATTGACAGCGGACTACGTTTATTCAGAAGCTGGCGCGACCGGCGGCGATGAGATTAGACCGCTTTGCGGACAAATTAATGTACTTCCAGATACAATATAGCCGATCGTATAGGTAAAGGTTGGCTATTAGCGATAAAAAGCGATAAAAATTTACTTGACTAACGGCATCGCTCTGAATAAATTAATCGGCAATTAGTAATTAATTCTTGGTGATTCGCTGTGTTGAAACCAACAGCTCTTAGTAGAAGGAGCGATTGCGGTACCAAAGCGGGATTTTCTACGTATTTTTTTGAGCTTTGTTCCCAATTATCTAGTTCAGTGCCTTGCCTAAGTGGTGCTGGTTAAGTTATTTAATTGGCGCAAATAACAGCAAGTTAAAAGTAGCTAGGGCGCGCTTACTACTGGGAATGAGAAAATTTTTCACTTAATAAACAGCACTAAATTGCTGAGTTAGGGCTGTTATTTAATTAATAATAGAAGCCCAATTTGAGGATGGTAACAATGACATTTAAAGAACTTTATTGTCTGTAATTTATAATTTTCGGGCAAAATAAATTGACCGCGGGGCAGTCCCATTTTACCCAGTCGAGGAGTGTTCGGTTCACCACAACTACTACCAGGAGGCGATCGTCATCCTTGAGCTTGATTGTGGGCCCAGCCGAAAAGACTGCTGCAAAATACGGTCAATCGATTTTAGATTTTAGATTTTAGATTTTAGATTTTAGATTTTAGAATTGAAGAAGCGCTCCCACTGATGAATCCGGGGACCCCGGACGACATTGCTTGATTGTCAAATTAGTCGGTGAGAGAGAGACGGCGATCGGCTATAATAAAGGGCTAGAGGAAAAGAACACCGAAAACCCGAAAATATGGTTGCCATCCAAAGAAATCTCAACATTGCCGCCCTAGAAGCAGAATACAGTCAAAAAACACCGCGAGACATTCTCAAATTTGCCCTAGAAAATTTTGACAATATCTCCATTTCTTTCAGCGGGGCTGAAGATGTAGTTCTGATCGATATTGCCTCAAAAATCACCAAAAATTTCCGCGTTTTTACCCTAGACACCGGACGATTGCACTCAGAAACCTATCAGTTTTTGGAGCAAGTCAGAAAACATTACGGCATTAAATTAGAAGTAATGTTTCCCGATGCAGCAGAAGTACAAGCCCTAGTAGATGAAAAGGGATTGTTTAGTTTTTATCAAGACGGCCACAAAGAATGCTGTGGCGTGCGGAAAGTCAAGCCGCTGCGCCGCAAACTGAATACTCTCGATGCTTGGATTACTGGTCAGCGGAAAGACCAAAGTCCCAGTACCCGCAACGGTATCCCGGTCATTGAAGTTGACAGTGCATTCTCAACTCCCGACCATGAATTAATTAAATTTAACCCCTTAGCAAACTGGTCTTCAGCAGAGGTTTGGGAATACATTCGCGCTTTGGATGTACCTTACAACAAGTTGCACGAACGCGGTTTTGTAAGCATTGGTTGCGAACCTTGTACGAAGCCGGTATTGCCGAACCAACACGAACGCGAAGGTCGCTGGTGGTGGGAAGAAGCGACCGTAAAAGAGTGCGGTTTGCACGCTGGTAACGCACAAAAATAGTAAATCGCTTAAGGAGTAAGGTGCGCCTAGCGCACCAAACAAATAGTAGGGTGCGCCTAGCGCACCTTACCCAACCCAAGAATAAATGCACTTCACATAAATCGTAGCCGAAGAATTTGCAATTAAAATAAACACAAATTAAGTTGAGTTTGCCCTTGAAGTTTGAGAGAATGATCGACATTCAGAATAAATTCTAGTCGAAGAATTCGCAATTAAAATAAACACCAATTAGGCTGAGCTTGCCCTTGAACTTTGATAGAATGATCAACATTCAGAAAAGTTTTTAAAGCAGGTACTATTATGCTCGTCTCCACTCGCGAATTGCTGAACACGGCCCGGAGGAAGGCTTATGCGATCGGCGCTTTTAACGTCTACAACCTAGAAGGAGTAAAAGCCGTCATCAATGCGGCCGAAGCGCTGGACAGTCCTGCTATACTGCAACTTCACCCCAGCGCCCTCCTATACGGAAAATCGCCTTTAGTCGCGCTGTGCATCAAAGCAGCCCGCACATCTTTAGTGCCGATCGCAGTACACTTAGATCACGGCACCTCAGAAAAAGACATTCACATCGGTCTAGCCGCCGGCATCAAATCAATTATGGCCGACGGTTCTCCTTTGCCCTACGAACAAAACTTAATATTTACCCGGGAAATGACTAAATTATCCCACGCTAACGGTGCGGCAGTTGAAGCAGAAATCGGCAGAATTAGTGGCAGGGAAGAAGGTTTGACAATCGATGAGAAAGCCGCAAAGATGACCGATCCAGTAGCAGCAGTAGAGTTTATCAAAGAAACTAAGGTGGATTTTTTAGCCGTAACAATTGGTAACGTTCACGGCAAATATTTAAGCCAACCAAAACTCGATTTTCCGCGTCTGGCAAAAATCCGGGCTGCTGTTTCAGTGCCGTTAGTGATGCACGGGGCTAGCGGTTTGCCGGAATCAATGATTCATCAATGTATTAAACTCGGAGTATCGAAATTTAATGTGAATACGGAAGTTCGCGAAGCTTATATGGACGTGTTAAAAAGTAACATTTCTGAGCCACATCCGGATTTGTTGGAAATAATGGAAAAAGCTATTGATGCCATGCAAGCGGTCATTTCTGACAAACTGCAACTTTTCGGTTCTGTCGGTAAAGCTTATTTGCATCAATCTCCCTACGCAGATGACTTGACTCCAAAGAGTACCAGCAACGAACAAACAAGCCGCAACCAATCAAGTTTTGATCAAATTTTAAAACCTGTGTATAGTGAGGCTTTCTGTCTTCTTGTGAAGTAAAAAAAACTCAAGTCCTGACTGCGAACCAGTTTTTAGTCAGGACGTTAGTCGTCTTTAACCGTTTAAAAATCGATCGGGATCGATGCCAGATTCCCGCAGCCGCCGAATTAAAGACTGCAATTGAGCTTCCGCTGACTCGGCCCGCTGCCGTTGCTGTTCGGCTTCAGTCAGAATCCAATTGCCATCAACATCATACCAGCGCAGCCACAGTCGATCGATTCCCTGAAACTCTCCTTGCCACAAACCCAAGCCCAAACTTAGCTCAGCAATCCACACTCGCGAATCGGGCAATTCTAATTCTTGATAGTGTCCGCCCTTCAATTCAAATACTCGCAACCTGTTAGTATAGCGGCTGAAAACGGCATAAATAGGAACCCGCAAAATTTGCTCGTAAACCTCCCATTTTCTCGGCGGTTCCTCCTTCGTCTCCGGCTCCAAAACTTGCCCGTTACCGGCAGTATTTACCGACAGAGGTGGCAACTTTTCCTCCTGGGTATTGTCGCCTAAATCTTCTTTTTCCGTTCCCGGCGAAAGCAGTTCTACAATTACAAAAGGATTCACGCCTTCCTGCCAAGTAACATAACTCATCCGCAGTTCGGATCGATCGTAAAGTCGGGGAACTCCCACAACTCCAAACCAATCCGGCCGCTTGTGCCACAGAGTGTGATGCACGTCATAATAAAGGTTCATGTCGGTGCCGCTAAATATTTCAGAAGCCGGATAATTCCGAGGTCGAAACGTCAGGCTCAACAACTGCGGCTGCAAATCGTGAAATTCGTCAGGCAAACCAGGTTCCTCCGGGTCTTCGCTGGGTAAATCGTACATCGTCGGCAGCGTTTCTCTGGGCGATCGCGGCGGATCGGTTTGCGGCACAGGATATTTAAAAGGAAACATATAATATTGAGAAATGACTGCATTTATGCTAACATCACGGGAACATCCCAAAGAGGCTTTCACGGGAGTGCAAGCCGGAGAGCTATAAGGGAGATATATCGGCTTTGCTGTGCGGGACTGTCGCACTCCTAGAAAACGATTTTAACAAAATCGGAATGATCCCTGTTCTTCCTCTCGTCTGTGAAGTTAATCTAAAATCTAAAATCTAAAATCTAAAATTGACTGCTCCGAAATTCTGCACTATGATCGACATTCCTCAACTGATTGCTCAAGAACTTTCCATTAATCTGTCTCAAGTCAATAATGCTCTGGAACTTTTCGCAGAGGGAGCAACTATTCCGTTTATTGCCCGCTACCGCAAAGAACGCACGGATTTGCTGAATGAAATTCAGTTGCGGGACATCTCCGATCGCTTCACCTATCTGACGGAAATTGAAGAACGCAAAAAATCGATTTTAGAGACGATTAGCTCTCAGGGGAAACTCACTGAAGAACTGCAAGCTAAAATCGAATCGTGTTTGCAAAAAAACGAACTAGAAGACCTTTATCTGCCTTACAAACCCAAGCGGCGGACGCGAGCGACAATTGCTAGGGAAAAAGGTTTGGAGCCGCTGGCAAATTTTATCAAAAGTCTGAACTTACCGACGGCTAAACCAGCAGACTTGGAGGCGGAAGCAGCTAAATACATTTCGGAAGAAAAGGGAGTGAAGACAGCAGAAGAAGCTCTCAAAGGTGCTGCGGATATTTTGGCGGAAGCGGTTTCGGAGAAAGCAGAATTGCGGGCTTATTTGCGAGAATTTTTGATGAAAACAGGAGTTTTTGTATCAAAAATTAAAGATGATTTCCCGGAAGGAAGCACTAAATTTGAAATGTACCGCAATTACCAAGTTGCAGCGAGAAGCGTTCAGTCGCACAATATGTTAGCGCTGTTTCGCGGGGAAACGGAAGGGGTTTTAGATTTGGAACTGGCGTTTGATGAATCCGCAGTGATGGCTTATTTGGAATCTCAGGAAATTAGAACTAGGATACCGGAAGTTAAAGAGTTTTATCGATCGACCTTGAAGGATGCCTTCAACCGACTGATGAAGACTTCGTTAATCACGGAAGTACGATCGCACAACAAAGCCGTCGCTGATATCGAGTCGATCGCCACTTTTGAAACCAACCTCCGCGAGTTGCTGCTGTCGGCGCCGGCGGGAATGAAACCGACACTGGCGATCGATCCGGGATTTCGCACGGGGTGCAAAGTTTCCGCCCTCGATGAAACCGGGCAATTTTTAGAATATCAAGCAATTTTCCCCCACCAAGCAGCGGCTCAGCGACAGCAAGCTGGTAAAATTGTCAAGCATCTAATTGAAAAATATAAAATTGAATTAATCGCGATCGGCAACGGTACAGCTTCCCGGGAAACAGACGAATTTGTTTCGGAAGTTTTGGCAGCAATGGAAAGAAAACCGATTAAAGTCATGGTGAATGAATCCGGTGCATCGATTTATTCAGCAAGCGAAGTGGCGATCGCCGAATTTCCCGACCTCGACATCACCGTTCGCGGCGCAGTCAGCATCGGACGGCGCTTGCAAGACCCCCTCGCCGAACTCGTGAAAATCGACCCGAAATCAATAGGAGTCGGTCAATACCAGCACGATGTTGACCAAAAACTGCTCAAAAAGAAACTCGACGAAACAGTCGAAAGCTGCGTTAATTATGTCGGAGTTGACTTAAACACAGCCTCCAAGGAACTGCTGACATTTGTGTCAGGAATGACGGCAACAGTTGCCAAAAATATCGTCAATTACCGCAACGAAAACGGCGCATTTAAAAATCGCCGCCAACTCCTGAAAGTTCCCAAACTCGGGCCAAAAGCTTTTGAGCAAGCAGCCGGGTTTCTCCGCATTCGCGGCGGCGAAAACCCCCTGGACAATACCGCAGTTCATCCCGAAAGTTATCCTGTAGTGCAGGCGATCGCCAAGGATTTAGACTTGCCGCTGACTGGAATAACACAAATATCGGAAAAAATCAAGACTGTAAATATCAAGAAATATGTCACAGAAAAAGTGGGTGAACCAACACTCCGAGACATTATTTCCGAACTAGAAAAACCGGGGAGAGACCCGCGAGCCGAGTTTAAATATGCCACTTTCCAAGCAGGAATCAAAGAAATCTCCGATTTACAAGTTGGGATGGAATTAGAAGGCATAATCACGAATGTAGCTAACTTTGGAGCCTTTGTTGATGTGGGAGTGCACCAAGATGGTTTGGTTCATGTTTCTCAATTAGCCGATCGATTCGTAGATGACCCCAAACAGATTGTTAAAGTCGGGCAAGTTGTGAAAGTGCGGGTTTTGGAGGTGAATGAGAAGTTAAAGCGGGTTAGTTTGACGATGAAGTTGCAAGAAAAACCGCAACCGCAAAATGGCAATAGTGCGAGGCTTCCGGCCCCGCGGCGACGTTGAAACTTTGGGGGAAAGTTGAAATACTCACCGCGCCTGAAGGCGCGGTGAGTGTTTCAAAAGTCTGGAACTCTCATAAATGCGTGAAATGAAATTCGTCTGAAAGGGCTAACCCAAGCGTATTGCTCTATAGATGGTCTACAACAGAACAGTGAGCGCAATGATTTGAGCAGTATTAATGTATGCAACATTGGTTTGGGCAACAGTCGCTAACCCCGTAATCGAGAGGGGACTTCCTGCCAGAATAGTGGGACTGCAATCAAACCAGTTATCAACTGAATGCCACCAAAGATAGCGAGAGAAGGCCCAAACCCAAAGCGCAGTAGCTCTCCAAATATGAGACTGCCTACACCAAATCCAGTAAAGAGAGTAAATACCTTCAGTCCCATCGTTTGGCCCAAATTGTTGTCATCTCCGAGATCGGTCACAATTCCGACAAATAACGGTTGAGTCAGGTCATACCCTAAAGACAAAATAAGAACTGCGATCGTCGTTCCCATTGGCGGAATCTCAAAAATCATTGCAATCCCAGCCACAGCAGCCATGACCAACCCTGCTGGAACGAGCCAACGCCGTCCCCACCGATCGACAGCTTGACCAATGAAAGAACTCAGCAATAAACCGGGAATGCCGTACCCAAGAATGTTTAAACCAATGCTCAAGGCATCCATACTGTACCGTTGCGATAAATACAACCCTAGCCATGTATAGACCCCTGAGTGGTAGATACCATTCCACAGAACATAAGCATATGTACGCTTTCCCCGAAAGGTTGCTAATATCTGGCTGTATCCCCTAAAGATTTGGCGAATAGGCGGTAATTTGGTGACTTTTGGTGTATCAAATAAAGAGCCGTAAGGATGAAGTCGCCAAAGCACAACAGCAGCAAGCACAGCAGTACCTAGAAAGAGCGATCGCCAACCTACAAATGGCTCAAGAATCGCTCCCCCCGCAGAGCCTGCTGCCATTCCCCCTTCCATTGCTGCAAACACCAATCCTAGCTTGGCACCTCGCTGATCAAACGGGAATAAATCGCCAATTAAGGCGAACGTAAGGGGAATCACACCACTTGCTCCAATCCCGGTTAATAGCCGCCAGTTTGCCATCTGCGAAGCATTTTGAGCAGTGGCAGTTAAAGCGGTGAAAATGACAAAAAGAGCAAGCGAGATGCGAATAATAGACCATCGACCAAAGCGATCGGACAGGAGACCGAAGAATAATGCCATCAGTGCATAGGACAGCATATAGGCTGGAACGATAAAGCCGATTTCCTGAACCGGAACATTAAAAACTTCAGCCAAACGTGGAATCAGGGGAGCAATCATGTACCCCTGTAGAAAAATTAGCCCCGCAGCGATCGAAAGCCAGGAAAACAGGTCTTTATGCTGCTTTAGACGAATCGCGGAATCGGCTGGTTCGGTATGGGGGGGATTAAAAGATTCTTTTAATTTCGGCATGGATTTAAGAGATTTCAACTCATATCACATTTCACGGACGACTAAAATCTGAGAACTTAGCTGGAGTCTCAACGCCAACAACCAAAGCCCATAGCCTGGTAAAAGCTTGGAGTACCTTCTCAACTCTGGAGGTTACAAATTTTGTAGCTAAGCTGTGGAATATAGCCCTTAATGTCAGAATAACTTGACAAATGTCATGATTTATACAAAAAGTGTATATTTAGATACAGAATTTCTTATAAGACTTATTAGTTCAGGTTATCAACAAAGCTAGGATTTACGCATTGACAGAAATTTTTTAATCCCACAAGGTTGTTTGTTTGATGGTTCTGCGATCGCATTCAATTTCCCCATGAATCGAATGTGTGGCGAGAAAACCTACACATTAAACAATACGGTTCAGATAAGAATAATCTGATTTTCTTTCACACGTCTGGAACTCTCATAAATGCGTGAAATGAAATTCGTCTGAAAGCGCTAACCCAAGCGTATTGGGCTATAATTGTGTAATCCTCACCAACCTTAAAATTATATGGTTGCAAGTAAAAGCGACACCTACGTCTCTCCTGAAGATTATTTAGCAACCGAGAAAGTCAGACCCATCAAACACGAGTACAGGCAAGGGAAAATCTATGCAAAAGCAGGGGAAAGCAAACCTCATGTCATTATTATGGGGAACGTATCTGTACTTTTGAGAAACCATCTTCGGGGAAGTGGTTGTATGCCTTACATGGCAGATATGAAAGTTCGGAATGAGACATCAAATTTTTTTTACTATCCCGATGTAGCGGTGAGTTGTTATGAAGGAGACAAAAATTCTGCGGAAGATTTCATTCGCTACCCGCGCTTAATTGTGGAAGTTTTATCGGCGACAACAGCGGCTTTTGACAGAGGCGATAAATTTGCTGATTACCGCACTTCTGAAAGTTTGCAAGAGTATGTATTAATCAATCAAGAAAGAGTTAGTGTAGAGTGTTTTCGACGGAATGTAGAGGGTTTGTGGCTGCTTTATCCTTACACTCAAGGGCAAGAAGTTCAGTTTGCTAGCGTTAATTTTAGCTGTGCGATCGAGACATTGTATGAAGAGGCGATCGAGATTAGTTGATTTTAATTACTCCAGAATCAATGGAATAATCCGGAATTAGATATTGAGATGATTGAACCGCGAAGACGCTAAGGACGCGAAGGAAGAGAAAAGAAGAAGAAGCTGGTAATTGCTATTTTTTCTTGCTGGCTTTCCAAGTGCCGCCGTAGAAGTAAAAAGGATTGTTTTTACTTACCGATCCCCAACATTTAAGACACAAAAAAAACCACTGCCCCGACTCGTCATACCGGGCGCGGTAGAGAGTCGGGGCAGATTGGGAACAGCGATCGCAATATTTGATTCTGATTGCCCTGGCCATTGTTACTCAGTTTCAAACAATAACGGACTCTTGAGGGCGGGCGAATATCATGCGGCCAGCGCTAGTTTGCAGGGCGCTGGTGACTACGACTCGGGCTTCGCCGCCGACATAGCTGCTTCCTGCTTCTACGACAACCATTGTGCCGTCATCTAAGTAACCGATTCCCTGAGAGGGTTCTTTGCCTTCTTTGCGGATTTTTAGTTCGATCGTATCTCCGGGCAAATAAGTGGGGCGCACCGCATGAGTCAAATCGTTGATATTCAAAACCGGCAGTTTTTGGACGGTAGCTACTTTCGATAAGTTGTAATCGTTGGTGAGCAAAATGCCGTCGATATCCAAAGCAAATCGGACTAATTTTGCATCGACTGTGGCAATATCTTCGTAGTCAGCCGAGTGAATTTGAATCCGTTCTGGATATGTTTCTTTGATGCGGTTGAGTACATCTAAGCCGCGGCGCCCGCGCACTCGCTTTTGATCGTTGCCGGAATCAGCTACCAGTTGCAGTTCTTGGAGAACGAATTGCGGCACGATAATTTGACCTTCGAGGAAACCTGTTTCTAGCAGGTTTTCAATCCGGCCGTCAATAATGCAGCTAGTATCGACAACTTTGGCACTTGCTGGTTTGAAAGTACCTTCGGCTACCAACACCGTGTCTAAGCTTTTGGGGTTGATAAGTCGCAAGAAAGCGCGGCCGTGGGTGTCGGTCAAACTGACGCCTGTGAAGCCAAACATTACGCTTCCCAAGACTGCGACTAGAGGTTTGATGAAGCCGAACTCGCGGGGAATGGGCAGCAGGAAAAGCGGAGCCAACATTAAGTTCGCTACTAGCAGTCCGATGATTAAGCCGATCGCCCGCGTCAGCAGCATCTCCACTGGCATATCGCGGACTTGTTTTTCCACCCGGCGGTAGGTTGTTTGAGCTACTAATCCCATCACGAAGCCGATTAATGCTCCAAAGGAACCTAGTACAGAACTTAAACCTTGTATATTTGTAACTTGCAGCAGCAGGTTGCTTGGCAGGAGTTCGACTCCGTAATAGCCAATGCCTCCGCCTGCGATTACGAATGAGATAATTATGATTGCATCTAACATTGTTCTAGGTTAATGAATTTGTTCACATTATATCTTTCCAGTGCTGATACTTGTGTTCATCTTTTGGTCGGATATCGCTATATTTACTGAGGGATTTTTATAAACTTATATTTACCCGTTGTACCCTTTGGGGGATGTGCGAGGGAGTCGAGCGGCATCTAGCGCGCCCCGCCGAAAGCAGGCACGAGGTGCGAATAGACCGCCCTGCGGGCTGTTGGGGAATTTTGGCCGCTCAAAACTGGTACGAGGTTAAATTAAAAGAGCCGATCGTTCGCAGCGCTTTTTTGGTAATAAAATGTCATAATATACATAATTATTCATGATTGTTTAATTAAAACTTTAGATTTGAAGTGGCGCTTTCGGCTTGAAATGTAATGAACCCTACCACCGATTATTTAACATTTGAATTAAAAAAAAGTGTGCAAGCGACAAATTCCGGCATTCCCAGTTCGGCTTACCTGCACATACCTTTTTGTCGTCGCCGCTGTTACTACTGCGATTTTCCGGTTTTTGTGGTGGGCGATCGCAAAAATGGCGAGAATTCCGGCACCATCGTCCAATACGTGGCTGTACTGTGTCAAGAAATTGAAGAAACTCCAAATTTAGGCGCATCTCTGAAAACAGTTTTTTTTGGTGGCGGCACGCCTTCGCTGCTTTCTGTGAGTCAGTTGAGCAATATTTTAGAGACTCTCGACGGCAAATTTGGGATTGCTGCTGAGGCGGAAATTTCTATAGAAATAGACCCGGGTACGTTTACTTTAGAACAGTTGCGGGGATATGCAGCGGCGGGAGTAAATCGAGTTAGTTTGGGAGTGCAAGCTTTTCAAGATGAATTGCTGCAAGCTTGCGGGCGATCGCACTCAGTCGCTGATATTTTTGAAGCAGTAGAAATAGTGCGATCGGCTGGTATTGTCAATTTCAGTTTAGACCTAATTTCGGGACTGCCGCACCAAACTTTAGAACAGTGGGAAGCTTCCCTGAAAGCGGCGGTGGAAATTAGCCCGACTCACCTGTCGAGTTACGACTTAATTGTTGAGCAGGGAACGGCTTTCGGGCGCAACTTTGAAGCAGGCGCACAGCCGCTACCAGCAGATGAGACCGCTGCTGGAATGTACCGTTTAGCAAGGGAAATTCTGACGGGGGCTGGCTACGAACATTACGAAATTTCTAATTACGCTCGCGATGGCTATCAGTGCCGCCACAACCGCGTTTATTGGGAAAATCGCCCTTATTACGGTTTGGGAATGGGGGCGGCGAGTTACGTGGAAGGCCGCAGGTTGACAAGGCCTCGCAAAACTCAAGAATATTATCAGTGGGTGCGATCGATCTCTGGCCTCAATTCCCCAGCTACTCCTCAAATTGGGGGGGAAACCCAGCAGGATATTTACCCAGCAATTGAGCAAAATTTTCAAGTCTCAGAAAATGACATTTTGTTAGAAACGCTGATGCTAGGTTTGCGTTTAGCAGAAGGAGTTAGCCTGTCGGCGCTGACTCAAAAGTTTACTCAGCAAACGGTTGATAAAATTTGGCGTTGTTTGCAGCCCTACTGGCGGCAAGGATGGGTGGAAATTAGGACGGAGGATGGGGCTATTCCCTACGGGATAGCTCCGCTTCACGCAACTTTAGGTGAGGGCGCGAAACTGCCATTGTCGGGAAATTTGAGGTTGAGCGATCCCGAAGGTTTTTTATTTTCTAATACAATTTTAGCCGATTTGTTCAGCAAGTTAGGCGAGGATAATTAGCTCTGTCTGAGGAAGTATATCCCCAGGCAAGCGCGAGCATTCCTAAAGCCGGGGCCGCCAATGCGACCCGAAACAAATTCAATTGCTCCCTAGCTTTATTTTGTCAAAAATGCTCTATTTTCTATCGATCCCTAAACAAATCTTAAAGGCGAACTAAGCCTTGAGATAGACGCAGGGACTGAGATGCGGCTGTCATACTTGAGAGCGAAGATTTAAAAAATACTTTGATGGAAACTCTAACCCTCGAACGCAACAACATCCACAGCAAGCCGAATCTGGTAATTAAGGAGCGCGGCTGCAATCCGACTTCTCAGTGTAATTTTTGCGGTCACTATAAAGTGCAAAGAGGTTCAGTCGGTCACTGTCAATTGTTGAATGCACCTGTTCGGGGAGGATGGAAATCTTGCGCTTTAGCAATGCCGCCTTTTGCACCTACTTGGGAGCAGGTGGAAGGCGTCAAGGTTGCCTCGGGGGTCTTTATTAATTAACTCAAAAAAAGGTTTTAAAATTTTTTTTGAACTGGTGATATGCTAGAGTAAGCTTAGGCCACTGGTTGTTCGATCGCACACTTTCCCAAACAAGTTAAAAACATGAATTTGACACTGAATCAGGTAATTTCAGAACCTCAATCCCGCATTTTGTGTTGGTATCTTAATAATACTAGCAAAGTGCAAATCGCTAGAATTACAAATATTCCTAATTGGTATTTTGAGCGGACGGTGTTTCCGGGGGAACGTTTTTTGTTTGAAGCGCTGCCGGAAGCTCAGTTAGAAGTTTGCAGGAGTGCGGAGACGGGTGGTATAGTGTGCGAGCGAATTTTGTGCGATCGGCTGCGAGTTGAAGAATTAAGCACGGCTGATTGAAGATAATTCCCCAGACTTACCAACGAGAGGTAGAAACCCGGTTTTTTTCAGAAAGCGGGTTTCTCTGTATGATTATAAAAACTCCGTGATTCTCGCCACCCATGCCTCAGCCCTGAAACTGTCGGAAACGTTGATCTAAGCTAAATTATAAAAAATCCACCACTGTTTAATACTAAAACCCGATGTCCCTCACCGAACAAATCCTCTCCCAAATGCCAGGAGACGCCCTCGGAGGCCTGCGAAAGGTCGATCGACTTTGGGAAAACCTCAAACAAAACACCGCACCAGCACCCCAAGCAGTCAAGCACAGCCAACAACCTCTCGAAAACCTCGACTTCGACATAGTTATCGGCGGCGGAACCCTAGGAATATTAATCGGTACAGCCTTAGTCCTGCGGGGTTGGCGAGTAGCCTTGCTCGAACGTGGCATCCTGAGAGGACGCGAGCAAGAATGGAACATTTCTCGCAAAGAATTAGACGCATTCTTAGAACTAAATTTGCTATCTGTTGCAGAGATAGAACAAGCAATAGCCACCGAATACAACCCAGCCCGCATCAGCTTTGCCAACACCCCAGACATTTGGGTACGCGACGTACTAAACATCGGAATAGACCCAGTTTACCTCCTCGAAACCCTCAAGCAGCGATTTCTAAAATCAGGAGGACAACTATTTGAAAATACACCATTTAAAACAGCAACAATTCACCCAGATGGAGTTCTTGTAGAATCGGAAAATACCGATGCACAAGCTGCTAAAACTTTATTTAAAACCCGATTATTATTAGACGCAATGGGACATTTTTCGCCCATTGATCGCCAAGCAAGACAAGGCAAAAAACCCGACGCCGTATGTTTAGTAGTCGGCAGTTGCGCTCAAGGATACCCCAAAAACGACACTGGGGATATATTTGCATCCTTCACCCCCATGCAAAATCAGTGCCAATATTTTTGGGAAGCATTTCCAGCCAGAGACGGCCGCACCACCTACTTATTTACCTACATAGACGCCGACACAGAAAGATTCAGTTTAGAAACATTATTTGAAGACTATTTGCGCTTGCTTCCCCAATATCAAAACGTCGAACTCGAACAGTTAAAATTCCAAAGAGCACTCTACGGATTCTTCCCCTGCTATCGCCAAAGTCCTCTAAAAACCCCTTGGAATCGCATACTTCCAGTCGGAGACAGCAGCGGTAGCCAATCTCCCCTCAGCTTCGGCGGTTTCGGGGCAATGGTACGCCACCTCAAACGATTGACTCTAGGAATTGACGAAGCTTTGACAAGCGACAGTCTCAGCAAAAATTCCCTCGCACTTTTGCAACCCTACCAGCCGAATCTATCAGTTACCTGGTTGTTTCAGCGTTCGATGAGTGCTGCAATGAATCAAAAAATAGACCCCAATCAAATCAATCAACTTTTGGCTGCCGTCTTTCAGGTTATGGAAGAGTTGGGAGAACCCGTACTCAAACCGTTTCTTCAAGATATCGTGCTGTTTCCGGCTTTGTCACAAACTCTGTTTAAAACAGCAATTAGCCATCCCGGATTAGTTATGAAAATTATCCCGCAGGTAGGAATAGCTAATTTGCTCGATTGGATGGTTCATTATGTAAATTTAGGAATTTATACGGGATTGCAGCCTTTGGGGAAAGCAGTAGAACCGCAGGTAAAAAATTTAGCACCGGAACAGCAATACTATTTTCACCGATTAGTTGAAGCGTGGCAATACGGCGCTGGAGGCGATTATTAAGTGAACAGGCTCTCCGGCCTGTTGCACAAGAAAATTACTCGTTACCAGGCTGGAGCATGGTAACGCAGATTCCGAGGCTCTGCCTCCATTTTCGGCACCGAGGCAGGGCCTCTAGATGGGTTCCCAGGCTCCAGCCTGGGAACCAGTTAACTGATATATTAGTTGTGAGTTATGAAGGAGCTATAACTGCTAAAGCTTGGGGAATCACTCGGAATTGTGCAGGCGTGTGAGTTGTGATTTCACCGTCAGTATTAATCGGACGGCGTTTGCTAGTATTAACCTCAAATTCTTGAGCGTGCAAGGCGCGAACGTTAGGCCAACTGGTATGATTTCCTTGCCTCATAGCTGGCAGCAAAGCAATGATTTCCCACCAGTTTTTTATTTCCAAACTGTACAAATCCAGTCGCTTGTCGTCGATTGTGGCATCCTCGGCAACTGTCATGCCACCTCCGTAATAGCGGCCATTGCCAATGGCAATTTGAATAGTTTTAACATTAAAAGATTGGTTTTTTACCTTAATTTCTGCTCGGAACGGTCGCGCTGAAAAAAGTGTCTGTAAAGCAGTAAAAGCATAAGCTAACACTCCCCAGCGCTGCTTTACGTCTTTAGTCAGCCGCTGGCTAATTTGCACGCTCAATCCCAAACTCGCCACATTAAAAAAATGCTGGCCGTTCACCCAACCTAAGTCTATTAGCCGAACTTTACCGCTGGCAATGACTTGACAAGCTGCTGATAAATCTGTAGGAATTCCCAGAGTGCGGGCTAGGTCGTTAGCCGTTCCCATCGGCAAAATACCCAAGGGTAACTTGGTATCTATCAAACCTTCTATGGCGGCGTTGAGAGTGCCGTCGCCCCCGCCGATTATTACTAATTCGACTTGATTTTGGTAGCGCCGAATTGTGTCTGGAAGTTCGCGGGCGTGGTCGGTAGATTCTACAATTAACTCAAAACCCAATGCTTCTAATTCTACAGTGGCTTGAGATAAGAGCTGTTGCCCTTTTCGGGAGTGCTGGTTTACTAAAAGTAGAGCTTTCTTCATTTGTTAATTTTTAATTAGGAATATTGAGCGTTTTTAATTACAAAAAGTATACCTTGATGCCTTAACTGGATGAAATTAATGCTTTACTTCCATTTTACCAGTTATGATGGATTGACAAAAATGTCAAAAAATGGATAATTGTAGCAAAAGATTCCTAAAAAGTACCTCCCGCTCTGACCTAGCAGCAAAAAACCTCGCTTCTCGATCGAACTTAATTTAAACTCATGTGTAATATTTTAGAAAAAGCGCAAGTCGCTGCCGATCGCCAAAACTGGCCAGGGTTAGTCGAATGCTTGCAGCAAGTGACAGCCAAGGGTGGCAAGCCGCAGGAACAAGACATTTTAGAGCAAGCTGTCAGTTTAGCAATAGAAGCCTTGGAATGGGGCGATTTTCAAGACCGTTGGGAAATTGCTAAAGTATTGCCCAATCTGGGAAATGGCGCGATCGCACCTTTAATTGCCGTGCTCGAAGACGAAGACGCTGACACGGAACCCCGGTGGTTTGCAGCCCGCATTCTCGGAAAGTTCGATCGCCCAGAAGTGATTCAAGCTTTAGTAGAATTGGTCAAAAATTCCGACGAAGAATTGAGCCAAATCGCCGCCGAAACCCTAGGGAATTTGGGCCCGACAGCCATAGAATCCCTCGCGACTCTCCTACTCCAAGAAGACTCGCGACTGTTTGCAACAGCAGCACTCGCCCAAATTCGGCGCACTGAAACCATCGCACCGCTGTTGAGCGTAGTCGGAGACTCTCAAGTTGCCGTGCGGACGCACGTAATCGAGGCCCTGAGCAGCTTTCACGACTCCCGCATCCCGCCGATACTGGTAGCAGCGCTCAAAGATCCGGCGACAGCAGTCAGAAAAGAAGCCGTGCGATCTTTCGGGGTGCGCCCCTATTTAGATGGAGAATTAGATTTAGTTAACTTGCTCAAACCTTTGCTTTCGGACATCCGATTAGAAGTTTGTCAGCAAGCGGCGATCGCGATCGGGCGAGTGAAAACCGATGCTGCAGCGGCTGCTTTATTTGAATTGCTGCGATCGCCCACAACTCCGGTTGAATTGCAAATCGAAACTGTGCGCGCCCTAAGCTGGATGGAAACTGCAACCGCTTTAGCATATTTACATCAGATATTAATGGCGCAATTTACTAACATAAATTCTACTGTTTATCAAGAGATAGTCACTGTTTTATGGCGAGTAGAAAAGCCGGAATTAAAAGCTGTTGCTGCTGAAATTCTGATTGATTTGGTGAAAACAGGTCATCCGGTCGTGCAGGAGGCAGTTAGCAAAAAATCTTTAGCTTTAGGTTTAGGAAAATTAGGAGATATGAGAGGGCTAGATGCTCTGATTTCAATGTTGGGCGACGCAGACAGCAGCGTCAGGCTGCACTGCATGGCAGCGCTCAAACAGCTAGGTGCTGCCGAGGCCAGGCAGAAATTAGAAAACTTAGTTAAGCAAGAGAGTCTCGAACCAAGATTAAAACACGGAATTGCGATCGCATTGCAAGAATGGCAATAAAATCAAGAGCGAGCGGATTTGCGGAAAACATTTAAATTTAGGGTGTGCCATAAGCACCTTACGTAGAACTTAAATATTGAATTTTGAACTCGATAACTGAAAAATCAAAACTTTAGCTCTGCTCAATCGGCAATCGCACTCCGAAAGTCGATCCGAGTCCTTCCCCAGGACTTTCGGCCCAGACACTGCCGCCGTGGAGTTCCACGAGATGGCGGACGATCGCCAATCCCAGTCCCAGACCGCCGTAATTGCGCGTAGAAGTGCTGTCAGCTTGGCGGAAGCGATCGAACACAAAGGGCAAAAACTCCTTGCTGATGCCAATCCCGGTATCTCTGACAACGATCGAAACAGAGTGAACCGGAGACGGCCCAGACAAGATGGCGCCACCCGCTGCTCCCGGTTCCCCATCCTCCGAGAGCGTGATTTCCACGCGACCCGACGGCGGCGTAAACTTAATAGCATTCGAGAGCAAATTAGACACCACCTGCTGCAAACGAGTAGCATCGCCCCTCACCACGCTCACCCCTTCGCCACAAAAACTCGCCAATTCAATTCCCCTAGCTTCAGCATCAGGGCTCAGCGCCTTCACCGCCGTTTCTACAATCCGCACCAAATCCACCGGGAACAGCTTCAAACACACTTTGCCGCTGACAATCCGGGAAACGTCCAGCAAATCTTCAATCATCTGAGTCTGCAACCGCGCGTTTCGCTCAATAGTCTCCAAACCCACAGCCGTTTTTTCTGGACTCATCTGGCGCTGCCGCAGCATCTGCGCCCAGCCCAAAATGGCGTTCAGAGGCGTCCGCAACTCGTGAGAAAGCGTTCCCAAAAACTGGTCTTTAATCCGGTTGGCTTCCGCTGCTTCCCGGTAAAGCCGCGCATTGTCGATCGCCACCGCCGCATCGCGCGCCAAATCCTCCAGCAAAACCAAATCCTCCTCCCCGCAGCGGCGGCCCGACTCCCCGCACAGCAACGAAATCGCTCCCAGCGTCCGCCCGCGAGCGATCAGCGGCACGCAGATTGCCGACAGCACCTGGGATTGGGAGCGCAGCACCAACTGCAGTTCCCTGTCCGGCACAACCGCCTCGATCACCCATTCCGGTATTTCTGGGTAGAGCTTCGACTCACCAGTCCGTAGCACCTTTGCTACTCCGTGCCGTCCCTGGGGGTCGAGTGGCATACGCCGATCGATTTGCCACACCAGAGCGACTTTACTCGGATCTGAGTGAGCAACTGCTTGCAAGCGGATCGAGCCGTCGGCATCAAGCAAATGCACACAGCACCAATCCCCCAGCCCCGGTACTGTTAAATCTGCCAAACCTTGCAGCGCCTTCTCGTAATCCAGGGAAGCCGACGACAGCAAAGCCAAAGCTTGAGCGCTAAAATAGGCTGTTTGGGCCGATCGCTGGCGATCGTCAATATCAGTACAAGTCCCGAACCATTTGAGAATTTTCCCCTCAGCGTCCCGCACAGGCAATGCCCTGCCCAGATGCCAGCGGTAAGCTCCGTCAGATGCCCGTTTAAAGCGGTATTCCACCTCGTAAGTCTTCCCTGTCTCCACCGAGGTCTTCCAGCTTTCTACAGCATCTTCCACCTCATCTGGATGCAGGGCTAGCTGCCATCCCCAGCCTTGAGTTTCCTCCAGCGTCAAGCCAGTATATTCAAACCAGCGCTGGTTGTAGTAGTCGAACCAGCCGTCGGCTGTTGCAGTCCAAACTATTTGCGGGATGGCTTCAGCGAGGACGCGGTACAACTGTTCGCTGGCTTCGGCTTGGCGGCGGGCGACCTGTTCCCTCGCCAAGGCTATATTCCGCTGTTCTTCGGCCTCTTTGCGAGCGGTGATGTCGCTAATCACGCCGATCCATTTGCAGGGATTGCCTTGTTTGTCAAGCACTGCTTTGCCCCGATCGATCCAGTGGAGCAAGCGGCCCCGCTGGCACTGAACGCGGTATTCCTGAAAAAATGGGGCGGCCGAAATGTCTGGGGCACTCAAATACCGATCGACAGCGGCCAAAACTCGATCGCGGTCGATCGGGTGCAAGATACTGTTCCAAGCTGTTCTCGTCCTCGGGAATCCGCCTTTTTCGTACTCCAAATTTTGGTCTACGTGACCGAACCACAGCACGATGTCGGTCTCGATATCCCATTCGTAAATCAAATCGCTGGCGCTTTCTGCCGCAATCCGAAACCGCTCTTCAGACTGTCGCAGCACTTCCAGAAATTTAAAGCGTTCCGTCACGTCCAAAACCAGAGACAGCACCGATATCAACTTTCCTGAATCGCTGTAAAAAGCCGAATTGTACCATTCACAGTGCAGCAACGAACCGGACTTATTATAATTGCTGTTGCTAACTACATTGCAGCGATCTCGTGGGTTTCTTAAACTATAAATTGCCGATTTTACATCTTCAGAATCACCCTGACAAATAAAGTTCGCTTCGCTAAAGTGCTTACCTAAAACTTCTGTTGCATTCCACCCAAAAATCTTCTGGGCTGCCGGCGACCACCCGCTGAGCCGAAAGTTTTCATCCCACTCAATCACCGCTAGGGGTGTGTTTTCAAAATGAGAAGTGAGTTTTTGCAGTGCCTCGCGCAGGGATGCTTCTACTTGCTTGCGTCCAGTAATATCGCCAAAAGAAATAGCAATGCCGTCGCCCAATTTAACGGTCATAATCCGAAACCAGCCGACAATGCCTTCGCTTTCGCTGTTGTAATAAATCTCGGTATCGAGGGGAATTCCTGTTTCTAAAACTTGGACGTAACGGTCGAACAAGCCGCTATCTTTATGACCGGGCAGGACTTGCAGCAATCGCTTGCCTATTAATTCGTCCGGGGTACTCTGCTGAATTTTTGCCGCTGCGGGATTGACGTATTCCCATTCAAAATCCACAATTGTGAATTCGTCACGAATGCTGCGAAACACGTTAAATCCATCTAGAGATAATTCCTGAAAAACGCGGAAGCGTTCTTCACTTTCTTGCAGCTTGCCTACAGCGTCAAGCAAAAGTTCCTCGACTCGCTCGCGCTGGGTTATTTCTGCAAGCAATTGCTGGTTAATTTGCTGGAGTTCGGTTGTGGGGGAGGGGACGGAATTTTTAATAGCAGAGTCGGCTTGCGGTCGATCGACCTTTTGGGTTCCCAGCGCCGTATTTGCTGGTAAAGAGGCCGCCTCAGCCACAGCCAACATTTGAGAAATCCAGGGTATCAGGGACGCTACAGCCCACAAAGAGATCATAGCGGTAACGGCGGCGATCGAACTTGACAGCCAGTAGCTGGGATGCACCAGCATCCAAACTTGCATCAAGTGAGTTGTCCCGCCGCAGAAAAACCAGGCTCCCAATAGGAGAAACTCCTTGGTCAAAGGCACGTTCCGCTGCTTCCGGGCAAAGTATGTCAGAATTGCTGGAATTGAGTAATAAGTCAAGGCAATTAACACATCGCTGACCGCGTGCAGTCCCATCAACTGGGGTTGCCACTGGGAACAGCCATCTGGCGGAATAAAATTGTGGTTAAATGACATAATCTTAATAAATGGCAGCATTTCGGCTTTCCTGTGCGATCGATCCTAGTTGCACTTGTGTTGCTGACCCGCTAGTTTCTAGTTTATACACAAAAAAACAGAAAACAAGAGTGACTTTAGTCCGGAGAGGAAAGTTCACTGCAGGTTTTAACCTGCTTGCAATATTAGTAGATTTATTGAGAGGTGGAGGGAGAGTGAGGTACTATAATTCCCATGGAGGTACGAAATCCAATGCTATATTTTGAATTCACAAATTATGGAAAAACAGAGCCATTCAACTCACTTGATAAAGGGATTACTAGAGTGCCGTTCATTGAAACGGTTTAGCTAGAAGCTGGCAATATTCTATAAATTCATCTTTATTGAATCTATTTTTTGATAAGTTTGCAGATTCAGAAATCCCTTGAACATAGGAGAATCGACCTCTACTTGGAGGCTCAGAAATCCTGCCACAGCAGATTGATGCTGAGAGCGCAGCATCCCCGCCTCTGGCCTCGGAATCAAAACTAATCTGTACCTGTATCAAAGTCTACTAAATTCTGCTACTAAATCGGTTAATGTCACAGATTATCTTCCAGTAAAATTTCTGAAACCATCTCGAATTAAACCTCCATGCGCTTAGAGCAGCTTCAAGCATTTCTTTCAGTTGCTGAAACTGGTAGCTTTCAGCAAGCGGCCCGGAAGTGTGGCGTTACCCAATCGACTATTAGCCGCCAAGTGCAGGGATTAGAAGCGGAAGTGGGTTTGTCGCTGTTTCACCGCACTGCCCACGCGAAACTGACTGTGGGAGGGGAATGCCTGCTGCCTCACGCTCGCAAAATCTGTCAGACTTGGCGAAATGCTGCTGAAGAATTGGGAGACTTACGGGCGGGAAAGCAGCCGGAACTCTGCGTGGCTGCGATTCATTCGGTTTGCGCTGCTTATTTGCCGCCTGTGCTGCAAAAGTTTTGCCGCGACTATCCAGACGTGCAGTTGCGGGTGACTTCCCTCGGCAGCGATCGAGCTCTGAAAGTCCTCAAAGACGGTTTGGTAGACATAGCGGTGGTGATGAACAACCGCTATTTTACTCAAGCCCCGGAAATGTTGGTTGAGGTGCTCTACAATGAGCCGATCGAGGTGTTGATGGCGGCGGGTCATCCCCTGGCTCAGTACGATCGAGTACCTTGGCCGGAATTGATTTGTTACCCGCAAGTGGTGTTTAAGGATGGGTACGGAATGCAGCGGATGGTGCAAGAACAATTTGGACGCATCGGTGCTAAACTTCATGCTGTTTTGGAACTCAACACTCTTGATGCTTTTCGGGGTGTGGTGCGACAGGGAGAATTGATTGCTTTGCTGCCGCATTCAGCTTTGCTGGAGGCGAAGGGCGATCGCACTTTAGCAATTCGGTCGATCGCCCAAGATCGGTCAAATTCCAAAGTTTCCGCGATCGGCCAATCGGCGATCGATCCGACTTGGACTCGCGAAGTGGTGTTGGTGACAACTCACGATCGAATGCAAATTCCGCCGATCGCCCATTTCTGGAATCTGGTACGCGAATTTGTGCCGCCATTTGATGTAATAAAGCTAGAAAAATCAGGCAGTTAATTCGATAATTTTGAATTGAATTTTGGGAATTTTAAATTTAAAACGGTTCAAATATTACCAATTACTAACTACCAATTACTAACTACCAACTACCAATTACCAACTTCAAAAGTTATGAGTGACGCATTTAGAGAGTTGCTGCGAAAAATTGGCAGCGGAATACACACAGGAGAAAACTTAACTCGCTCCGAAGCAGCAGCAGCCACGCGGATGATGCTGCTGGGAGAAGCAACACCGGCTCAAATCGGAGCTTTTATGATTTCCCACCGCATTAAACGGCCCACCGGGGAAGAATTAGCCGGAATGCTCGATGCTTATGAAGAATTGGGGCCTATGCTTGCCCCCCCAAACCGAGAAAAAGGGTTTTCCGTCTCTACCGTCGCCGTGTTTGGTGTTGCTTACGACGGGCGATCGCGCACGGCTCCAATTAGCCCTTTAACAGCCCTAATTTTAGCCGCCTCTGGCGTCCCAACCCTCATGCACGGGGGGGATACCATGCCCACCAAGGAAGGCATTCCCCTGATGGAAATTTGGCGCGGTTTGGGAGTGAATTGGGGAAAACTGAGTTTAGAAAAAGTCCAGCAAGTTTTTGACAATACGGGTTTGGGTTTTGTTTACCTTCCCAAGCATTTTCCTCAAGCCGCCGCTTTAGTTCCCTACCGCCGCGAAATCGGCAAACGGCCACCTTTTTCGACAATGGAGTTGATGTGGTGTCCCTGTGCCGGCGACGTTAACGTCATATCTGGCTACGTCCACCCGCCGACAGAAGGTATGTTTCAAAAAGCCTTTGAGTTCCGGGGAATCAAGAATTATACCACAGTCAAAGGATTGGAGGGAAGCTGCGATTTGCCGCGCGATCGTACTGCAATTATCGGCATTGCTAAGCCGGAGGCTGAGTTCGAGCGACTGCTTTTAGCCCACGGAGATTACGGTTTTAGCAGTACAAATCCTGCCTTTGAATCAGCCCCAGAGTTATTCAAACAAATGCAGGAAGTGTTGTTGGGAAAACCCTCGGAATTGATGCAGTCCGCTATCTGGAATGGCGGATTTTATCTGTGGCGCAGCGGAGTTTGTCTAGATATGAACTCGGGTTTGATTCAGGCAGAAACTTTATTGAGTAGCGGTCAAGTCGTGCAAAAACTTGAGGAAGTTAGCCAAGCCGTTAGTGTTTTGAGTTGACAGTTGACAGTTGACAGTTAACTAATGACTACTGACTACTGACTACTAGACATCTCCAATAATTATTGTGGAACAGGCATCTTGCCTGTTCAAAACAGGCAATTCTTGCGATGACTACTGACTGGTGACTAATGACTACTGACTAATGACTACTGACTAATGACTAATCATAAAATTGCTGTAATTGTGCTTGCAGGCGGTCAAAGTTCGCGGATGGGTAGGGATAAAGCTCTGCTGGAAATTGAGGGCAAATCCCTATTGCAGCGGGCGTTGGAAGTGGCCGAAGTTGTAGGGCCAGCAGTTTATGTTCTGACTGCTTGGCCCGATCGCTATCGATCGACCTTAAGCGAAACATCCCAATTTCTGGTAGAGTACAATCCGGGCTCCGGGCCCTTGGTTGCATTGACTCAGGGATTGACAGAAGTAGCCGCCGAGTGGATTTTACTGTTAGCTTGCGATTTGCCTTTGTTGGATACCCAGATTATTCAAAATTGGGCAAGTCAGTTAACCGAATTTCCCCCATCAACTTTAGCAGTTGTGCCTTATCAAAATTCGCGCTGGGAGCCTTTGTGCGGCTTTTACCGCCAAAAAGCTCTGCCCAGTTTGCAAAGTTTTATTGACAAAGGTGGACGTTCCTTTCAAGTGTGGTTAAATCAAATCCCCGCCATCCCTCTACCTGTAGGGGAACGAGAAGCAGTAATGTTATCGAATTGCAATACATTAGAAGAGTTTGAGCAATTAAAAGGTAAAATAAGTAACGGTTGACTGTTGATTGACTAATGACTAATTACTAATGACTAATTACTAATGATTAACGCATATTGGTTGCTCGATCGCAATATAACTTTCCTCAATCACGGCTCTTTTGGGGCTTGTCCGATTCCCGTACTGGAAGCGCAAACCGCTTTTCGAGAACAACTGGAAAGAGAACCATTGCGCTTTTTACTGCGGGAATTTGAACCCTTGTTGGATAATGCAAGAAATCAGTTAGCAGCATTTATTGGTGCGGCTGACGAGGACTTGGCGTTTGTCCCGAATGCGACGACGGGAGTAAATGCAGTTTTGCGATCGCTCTATTTTGCTCCGGGCGACGAATTGCTCACTACAAATCAGGAATACAACGCTTGTCGCAACACACTTAATTTTGTAGCCGAGCGTACAGGCGCTAAAGTAATAGTAGCAGAAGTTCCTTTTCCAATTGAGTCACCAGAACAAATTATTGAAGCAATAATTAAGTGCGTTTCACCGCAAACAAAGTTAGCCTTATTAGACCACGTTGTGAGCCAAACAGGTTTAATTTTTCCCATCAAACAATTAGTTGGCCAGTTAGCTAACCGTGGCGTGGATGTATTAGTAGACGGAGCTCACGCGCCGGGAATGATAGCACTGAATTTAGATGAAATTGGCGCGGCTTACTATACCGGAAATTGCCACAAATGGCTGTGCGCGCCGAAAGGTGCGGGCTTTCTGTACGTGCGGCGCGACAAGCAAAATGCCATTCGACCAACTACGATCAGTCACGGTGCTAATTCGCCCCGCGCTGATAAATCGCGCTTTCAATTAGAATTTGACTGGATGGGAACTGTCGATCCGAGTCCCTATTTGTGCGTGCCTGTAGCTATTGATTTTATGGGTTCTTTGTTGAGTGGTGGCTGGCCGGAATTGAGGGCAAAAAATCATGCTTTGGCGTTGGCGGGGAGAAAAATATTGGCGGACAAATTAGGGGTGCCACTGCCTTGTCCTGATGAAATGGTGGGTTCGATGGCAGTTGTGCCACTGGCAGACTCTCAGTCTGATGTGGTTGCAAAGGGAGGAATTCCACCTTTGCAAGAGGCCCTGTGGGAGATTTTTAAAATAGAAGTTCCGGTGATTCCTTGGCCGGATGCTAGTAAGCAGTTGGTGAGGATTTCGGCTCAGTTATACAATACTTTGCCGCAGTATCAATATTTGGCTAAGGCGCTGGTTGAGCTGACAAGAATTTGATCTGGATCTTCCCGAAAACAAACATAACACCCAGCTACAAACAGTTATAGGTTTCTAGTTAGGGTGGAGTTTTCATACTTTTGGTGAATACAGAGTATTCGTCCTTACTACCAACATAATAATTGTTAGAAAAAAAGGCACAATTAGAGGGAAGATCTGACCCAAAATAACCTTTAACGCTTTTTTAATTTGCCACCCTTTACCTCAACTCAAAAAAATTCCAAAAAACAGCTCTCCCGCCCGATAGCCCTAGATTTCGCCCATCCGCCCAAGCCGAATAAAGTTTGTAAATAACCCGCGACATTTCCTAAGTTAAAACAGGGTTGTCAAATCGGATAGCGCACAACTTCCGCGCCACAGAATATAATGTATCAACACTTGCATTTTCGCAGACAAAACAAAGGAAAAGAAAAGAGGAGAATACCATGTCCAATGCCATGATGGTAATTTACCCCTATCGCGAACAGTACACCTGGGTTTTTGACGACGAGAGAGTCGGACTTGTCCGAGAACCATTTGTTCAGGGCGTCCCCGAAATGATTAACGCGCTCGTCGCAGACATTCCCAATGCCGCTCAAGGTTTCCGACTTTTATTTTCAGCCAATCCATTTCCCGGATATCAAGCAGAAATGCTGTGGTTGAAAGCAGAATACGGCGGTAACTGGTATCGGTGGGAATCGAAAAATCTCGAAGGCTGGCTGTGTCCGGCTATGCTCAAATACTTTCGAGAAGCACCGCCCAAGTTTTACTGCAAAGCTGAAAAACTGCAATAATCAATAGCAAGTCAATGAAAAACTTGTCAATTTTTAAAAGAAATTTTGTTCAACCCGTCGATCGAACATCTCGAAAAAAGCCTAAATTTTTCGTGTATATAGTGGGGCTATTTTTCCTAGTTTTTACAGCGGCAATCTCCGCCACATTGGGGGCAATTACCGCCCTTGTAGCTCCCGTGGAACCGCCAATTATCAATAGAGTATTAGAAGCTACTGGCTTTGACTATCTATCCTCTAACCGCTCGGGATACCGCCTAGTGCGGCCAGTTAATATCTTGATATTGGGAATTGACGGCGTGCCGGAAGCTGCCGCCAATGGCCCTAAGATATTTAACGGTCGCAGCGATACAATACTCTTATTCCACCTTGATCCTAGGGATAAATCTATTAGTTTGCTTTCAGTTCCGCGAGATACTAAAGTCGAAGTTCCCGGAATTGCCTTCAGCAAAATTAGCGAAGCCAATGCCAGGGGAGGGGCAGCTTTGGCGACGCGATTGGTTAGTAGTATGCTGAACAATACGAAAATAGAACGATACGTGCGAGTCAGCAGCAATGCGTTTCGGGAATTAGTCGATTTGTTGGGCGGAATTGAGGTATTTGTACCTCGCGCCATGTCGTATACAGATAGCGCCCAAAAGTTAAAAATAAACTTAGCCAAGGGATGGCAAACTCTCAACGGAGAACAAGCAGAACAATTTGCTCGATTTCGCAACGATGGTTTAGGAGATATTGGTCGCATTCAGCGGCAGCAATCTTTAATTCAAGCTATTCGGAACCGCCTCACAAGTCCATCAGTATTGGTGCGCTTGCCACAAATTGTTGGATTGATGCAAAAATATGTGGATACAAACCTAAATTATGAGGAAATATTGACGCTGGCAAATTTCGGTTTGCAATTGGAGCGAGATAATTTTAAAATGGTAATGTTGCCGGGAAGTTCTAGTTCTGAACAAGGGGATTTGAGGAGTTATTGGATTGTAGATGCGATCGGGCTCGATCGCATTATGACACAATATTTAAACCCGGGCGTGCCGGATTTCGCCCAAGGACGATTTCGCAACCCAACCGAGTCGGTTTTGCCCAAAAACCTCAAAATAGCTGTCCAAAACGCTTCTAGCAAACCGACAACCGCAAAAAACGTTGGTGAGTTTCTCACAAAAAAGGGCTTTTTTAATGTATCTGTAGTGCAGGATTCGCCCCAGAAGGAGCGTCACAGTCAAATTATTGTTCAGCAAGGCGATTTAGAGGCAGCGAATCTACTGCAAAAAGAGTTAGGCGGCGGTAAAATTGAAGCATCTTCTACCGGTGAAATCCATTCTGACTTGACACTTCGCGTTGGCGAAGATTGGGTAAAGCGATTTTAATTAGTCATTAGTTATTAGTCATTAGTCAACAGTCAACAGTCAACAGTCAACAGTCAACTATGCTCCATTCCCCATTCCCATCATCATGAAAAGTGTCTTCCGAATTTTCCTGAGCCTGTTTGTAAGTTTAGTGTTGGCTTTTGGGTGGGTGCTACTGAGTGCTACTCCGGCATTTGCCCTGCCGAAAACCAATATTAATTACACAAATATTAATTTGTCCGATCGCGATTTTTCCAACTCGGATTTAGCGGGGGGAACATTTGTGGCTGCTGAAATGCGGGGAACAAATTTTCAAGGCGCTGATTTAACTAATGCGATTTTGACTAAAGGAGTTTTGCTGAATGCCAACTTGTCAGGTGCCAACCTCTCCGGTGCTTTGGCAGATAGAGTTACATTCGACGGCGCTAATTTGACGAATGCTAATTTTTCCGAGGCAATTATGACTCGAACTCGGTTTTTTGATGCTGCAATTTCCGGCGCTGATTTTACTGATGCGATTATCGACGCTTATCAAGTGACTCTCCTGTGCGAAAAAGCAGATGGTGTCAATCCCGTGACGGGAGTTTCTACCCGCGAAAGTTTGGGATGTCCGTAGAAATTCACACTTAAAAAAGCCCTGAGTAATTGTTTGATTAGATGCACCTGTAGTGAGGTAAAATACACACATTAAAGCCCCTCTCCTGCAAGGCGAGGGGTTTGAGGAAATTTCCAAGTATCGGCTCTATCGAGCGCTACAAATGTCTGTGCTGGCAGTACCAACTACCAAATCGGAATTCAAAAGCAAATCTAAATCGGTGTCAGGATTAACAGCATACAAATCGACTTTATCTCGGCCCAAAAATACTCCGATCAAAGTCCCGATTCCCGCACCGCCGAGCACCTCTTCAGTCGCGATCGCCCGATCGCCCGTAACACCTGCGATCGCCGCCGCTGCTGCTGCACCCAACGCCGTATTCTTAACCAGATTACCAACATTAACGCCCTTGGTAACAGTTTCTTTCCTAGTAATCAGTTGCGAAGTGGCATTGAGAGGCACTCTGCTGCCGTTGATTATACTTAATTCTTGAGCCACAAACTGAACGCCCGAAGCAGTCGATCGCAATTCGCCGCTAATTTTCGAGCCTTCGGGTATCAGCACTTGGCCATTACTGCCCTGGATATCCGAAGCAACAGTCAGCGTAATCGGAGACTTGTCATTAGGGGCGAGCAAAATCTTGCCTTTTGTGTACTCGATTGGGATAGTCACCCCCCTGGGAATTTGGACAGCAACAGACTCGCTAACATCAATCTTAGCAATGTAAGGAGAATTAATTGCTCTTGCTTGATTGGTACTCACTAATGTTTGATAGATAAAAGCAGCTACTTCAGCTCGCGTTGCTGACTTGTTGGGTTTGAGAGATTTAGGACTGGGATAGCTGACAACCAATTGTTTTTCAGTAGCAGCAGCAACGCTTTTGACAGCATAACTTTGAATCTCACCCGCATCGCTATAGTAACTGAGAACATCTTGAAAATCGCACGTAGGCTCATAGCCCATTCCATTATTTAAAGCGACTACAACTTGAACGCGAGGAATCTGCTGTGTCGGTCTGAAAACATTGCCGGGATAGCCAGACATCCATCCCATTTCGTAAGCTTCGGCGATCGCCCCGCTTGCCCAAAAATTAGAGGTAACATCGGCAAACCTTACAGCAGCGCGGGTTTTGGCCTTTGTCACCGAACGCACCATTGCCGCAAATTCAGCCCGCGTTACCGGTGCATCCGGGCGAAAACTACCATCGGGAAATCCTTTGATAATTCCTCTTTCTGACAAATCTTGGATAAAGTCTTTTGCCCAGTAGTTATTATTAACATCCGAAAAAGCTGTCTGAGCCAAAGCAGGCGCGGGAGCTAGCATCTGCGCTGCGGTTCCGGCCACTGTTCCCAATGTTAATAAAACAGATGTACCAGATTTAATGCGATGTAATACAGACATTTTTGATTCTCCAATTAACACATTTTTTTATTGAGGAGAACTAAGCTTTTGATAGGCTGATTGATTCCGGCCCAACTTGCTCTTTCCCTCACTTATGTAATCATTATTGAATGAGTTTACTTCTGCTGCGGGGAAGATACGGTCTTTTAAAATAAATATTTTGATGTTTCTTTTAGGATTTTAAAATGCTTAAATCCTTTAAAATCCTTATGTTGCTTATCTTCCTTATCTACCTTGTCTCTGCAATTAACAGGATTTAGGGACAAAGCCGAAAGCCGTTTGATATTAGTTAACCATATTAACTGAGATGTTGCACCATTCTCAATAAGCTTTTTATGAACAGGCAAGATGCCTGTTCCACAAGAAAATTCACTCTTTGTGGAACAGGCATCTTGCCTGTTCTTGAGAATGGTGCAAGATGTGAGTTAACTAAAAGTGAATATAATTGACTCGAACGAGAAATACCAGTTTGTTGCCTATGAGTAGCCTGACGTTTGCCTCGGCCCATCAGCTAGCGGGAATGATTCGCGATCGCCAAGTCTCTGCCGTCGAAGTTCTCGACGCTTACCTTTCTCAAATCGCAAAGCACAACTCGCAATTAAACGCCATTTGTACCCTGGATGAAGACAATGCCCGTACTAGAGCAAAACTTGCCGATGAAGCCCTAGCCAGAGGAGAAAACTGGGGTGCTTTACATGGGGTTCCCATCACGATTAAAGACATTTTTGAAACAGCCGGACTCCGTACCACAGCAGGCTATATTCCCCTCAAAGATTATGTGCCTCAACAGGATGCAACTGCTGTTGCGAGATTGCGAGCAGCAGGTGCTGTCATCATGGGAAAAACCAACATGGCGGAACTGGCTGCCAATTATCAAAGCACAAATTCTCTGTTTCCACGGGTGAATAATCCTTGGCATCTTGACTACACACCGGGTGGCAGTTCTGGAGGGAGTGCCGCGGCTGTCGCAGCAGGACTTTCACCGTTAGATTTAGGGAACGATTTCGGGGGTTCGGTGCGTCAACCTGCTCATTTCTGCGGCATATATGGTTTAAAGGCGACCGATCGCCGTATTTCTACAGCAGGGCAGATTCCTGAAGTGCCGGGGATGCCACTGTCTATTCGGCAAATGATGACCGTTGGGTGTTTTGCTCGATCGCTCGAAGACATCCGGCTATGTTTTTCGTTAATTGCAGGCGCGGATCTGCGACGCCCTGATGTCCCGCCGATTCCGCTCGATACACCCTCTGGCAAGCCTTTGCAGCATCTCAAAATCGCTTGGAGCGCTGAATGGGCCGAAGTTCCCGTTGCTTCTGAAATTCGAGCAGCTATGGAGTCGATCGTGCAGACACTCTCTCACGCAGGTGTCCAAACCGAACGCTGGCTTCCCAAAGACTTTGACCTTTCCAAAATATTGAATCTCTACGGACGGCTCTCCATGTACCTCACTATCTACGCTCAACCGCAGGATAGATATAACCTGCGTCGTAGTTTAGAGTTAATCTTCCGCACCGCCACCCAAGGCGACAAGGAACTCCGAAAATTGGGAGATTTCAGCCGATTCCTACCTGAGATATTGAATCCAAGTTTGAAAGGATATTTCGAGGCACTCACACAGCGCGATGCCTTCACTGCCCATATAGATGAGGCATTAGAACCTTGGGATGTATGGCTTTGTCCAGTTGCGGCAACCGCTGCGTTTACCCATCGTCCCGCTTGGAGTGCCGTTGACGTTAATGGCAGATCCTATCCTCATGCAGTGGCAAACGGGGCTTACACCCTGCCTTCTAATCTTAGTGGACATCCTGCCGTGGTAATTCCAATTGGACAAACTCAAAATGGTTTACCGATTGGAATGCAAATTGTTGGTAAGCGGTGGCGCGAAATGGAGTTGTTGGCGATCGCAGAAGCGATCGACAAAGTGGTTGGTAGTTTGCAACACCCACCGGGTTACTGAGCATTTTATCAAGTTTCACTTGATGGTCAAGAATACAATCAGTGGTAGGGTTCGTCAGGTTTGAGATTTTCCATTTGCACCGAAAGTATGAATCGGACGCACCGTTTTTGGCGGGAGTGCGTAAGTTGTGAAATTCTTAGTTTGTAGCGAAAATAATGCTAGTTGACGCACCCTACTTCATTTTTACTGATGACTAATGACTAATGCTGGCGAGCGGCTCCCAAATTATCACATCTTCAAATAAAGATTGATACCCCGCTGCATTGGGATGTAGCCCGTCTTCAATCAGGCGCGATCGCCACCAATCACTTCCCCGATCGAGCCATTTATCAAAAATATCTAAATAGGGAATTCCCCGCAACTCACAAGCTAATTTCGTTGCTTCTTTATACTGATATTGGTCAGCATGATTGTAATACAAACAATCTTGAAAAGGCATTTTACCTTCATCCACCGGCACCATCCCGACAAATATCACCGGACAAAGTTGTTGGGATAGGTTTAACAAATTATCCAAAACAGTTTTAAAATGTTCAAAATCAGTGTAGCTGCGCCCGGTAGGCGACTGCACTCTCGCCGAATCGTTGAGGCCGACGGAAAGAATAATCGCATCCGGGACGCGGTTTCTCAGTTCGCCACGGTGGCGAAACTCGTTTTCTAGCCGCTGGGCGACTTGATAGGTGCGATCGCCCCGAACGCCCAAATTGTATAAAACGTGTCCTGCACTCTCCGGTAACATCCACTGTCGCCGCAGTCTTTCTACCCAGCCACCGCCTACACCGTCGCCGAAACCGTAGATTAAGCTGTCGCCGAAAGCAACCAATTTGAGGGGATGAGAATTTCCCCGATGCAAGTGACCAAAGGAATAGGCTGTTGCTACCTGCATAAGCAATGATACTCAGTTAATAAATTATTAATCTTGACATACTAGACTAGAATGTAACATTACATAAAGTAGGGAGTCTCATGGTTAAGCGTCCAACCTTCGATTCAACTCAGCTAACCCGTCGGGCGGAAGAGTTGATTAACGGTGCATCCAACCGCTATCGGATTACGGTGCAGGTGGCGAACCGCGCAAAACGCCGTCGCTATGAAGATTTTGACAATATGGACGACCATCAAATGAAACCTGTAATGCGGGCGATATTTGAGATGTCGGACGAACTGACTCAGCCGGAAATAATCGGAGATATCTAGGCTTCGGGAGTTTTGAGTTTTGAGTAGTGAATTGCCAGAAATTTTTGTCAACTCAAAACTCAAAACTTTGTCAAACTAGACTTGGGCGCGGGGGACGAGAAACCCGGTTTATTCCTAGTTCCCTCGTTAAGAAACCTCTGATTTTTTTATGAAACCAGGTTAATGATCGTAAATCCTAAAATTATAAACTAGGACATCTGCTTGCAACTAAGTTTATGAAATTCTTCTATTTCTCAAATTTTTGTCAACACCGTGAATAGATTAAAGCAGGGCTTAAGTTTTCTGTTGGTTACTTTGAGTGTGGCTATTTTCACGCTTTTGAGTTGGATATTGGAATCCGGGGAACTGAGTATGTCGGCTTTGGAACCTTCGCTGCTGCGGAGTCCTGAGTCTGCCTCAGTGCAGCGGGTGGCTCAACAATCTGCGCCGTCGCAAGTGAGGGTGCAAGATGCGTGGAAATTGGTGTACGAAAAATTGCCGGATTTGCCGATCGAAAATAACTACATTTCTAAGGAAACTGGAAAAGTCGATTCTACCAATACTTTAGTCGGGCGGTTGATTCGATATCACGTATTTGTCAAAGGACGGCCACCCAATTACCGCTTTGATTGGAAGTTGAGTTTAGCTGACTATTTGGGGGCAACTCCCGATTATTTGGTAGAAAGCGTGTATCCGGGAAAGGACATTTTGCGCTCAAATCCAATGGAACAGGATCGCGCTGCTATTCAGAGGTTAAATAGAGCACAGCGGGATGCTTTGGTTCAAGCTTTGGTTGATGTTTTTACCGAGAATTCCGGGCGTGGCCCCACACCGGCGACTGGGGAAAAACCACAAGGGCGATCGAATTCGCCGGAGATACCGCAGCCACAGCCGGGAGATGCGAAGTTGCTGGCACCTTAATACTCAGGAATGCAGGAACCCGGTTTTTTAGGAAAATATTGCATCCCGGCATTTGAAAATGGTAAAAAACCCGGTTTCTTTCGTATTTATGGGTAATATCGTATTTATGGGTAATATCAAATCTGTTAGCATCGGAATTATTTCTATCTCTATTCTCTTCATCGGCGTGAATCAGCGTCCATCCCTTGTTATCTGCGGTCCGAAAAATTCTCTTTTTTTAACCGCAGATACAGGCAGATAAACACAGATGAATTCTATCAATTTCGGTGGCACCATCCCTGATTTTTGACTGTTGACTAGATTTGACTATTCCGATGCAACCGGAAGTGATCTAAGTCCTACTAATTTAAAATCCAAAATCTAAAATCTAAAATCCCTTAATGGTGGAACGTGTAATTAAAACGGGTGTTGGGTGGCGTTTGGGATGGAACCCGGAGGCCCAGGAGTTTAAGGGTTTGGTGGCTGGCGACGGTTGGGCGATCGAACTCACAGAGGCTGAGTTGAACGATTTTTGCCGATTGTTGGGGCAATTGGCCGGCACAATGAGTCACATGGCCTCTGAGTTAATGGACGAAGAAAAAATAGCCATTGAAGCCGAAAGCGACTTGCTGTGGGTGCAGGTGGAAGGCTATCCCGAAGCTTACAGCGTGCAGTTGATCTTGAATGCTGGCAGGAGGTGCGAGGGTTTTTGGCCGACGGCTGTGGTTCCGACTTTGGTGCAGGCTGCAAAAGTTTTAAAAGTTTTTTGACTTTTTTGGGAATTATATGCTAAGCTGTTAAAGCTGTCGGGGCGTAGCGCAGCTTGGTAGCGCACTACTTTGGGGTAGTAGGGGTCGTGGGTTCAAATCCCGCCGCTCCGATTGTGATAAAACCTTCTCTATGAGGAGGTTTTGTTGTTTTAGGGCCGGCGACGCAGCTCTTACCATTCTCCCTTAGGGGCATCGGCCCAGAAACAAGAATCAATCTCTGCTTCCGAACAGTCGATAGCTGTATCCTCAAATTCAAAGGCTTTGCGATCGCTTCGCGACCCTCACAATGAAATTAATCATAAAAAAATGGCGTTTGTACTTGACAAACGCCATTTTATAGAATTACAAACGCGGCGTCTTATCTTGTTTAAACGACGCTAACAATTCGCGAATTTGGTCGGCCGCAATCTCGCGCCCGCCCAAACCAAAAGCTAGAGCAATGCCAACTGCGATCGCCCCAAGCAGCAGCCCGAAAGCCAAATTCACAATATCGCTGCCAATGCCCATCTGTTGCAGCGCCAAGGCCGAAACAAAGGCAATAATCGCAATCCGAGCCGCTTGGCCCAAAAGCCGCGCTTGACGAGTTCCAGAACTGGCAATCAAACTAAACGCCAGATTCGCCAAATACAAGCCGATCGCAAATACCACCAAACCGGCTAGCACGCGACCTGCAACCAGCACAATACCGCTAACAATCGCCGTCAGTGCTGGAATTCCGAGCACGTCGGTAGCCGCCACCACAGCAAACAGCATGATGCCCACCTGCACCACGATGCCGACAAACTCAGAAGGGGTGCGGGCCGGAAGTTCCGGTTCCTGAAGAATCGTTGCGTCCGGATCGATCGAACTCGGCGGTAGCCGCAGTCGCTGTTTCGGCTGCTGCACTCCCAACCAAGAAAAGACATTGTTAAAGCCAATTCCCGTCAGGATATTAGTCACCAAATCGCTGATCCAGCGCCCCAAAAAGTAAGCAACCCCCAGAATTAGCGCTGCTGTAAAAATGTTGGGAAGCGCGCCCAGAATCGTGTTGAGCATCGCGATTGCCGGCTGCGAAATCGCCTGAATGTCCAAAGCGTTCAGAGCTGCGATCGCCGTTGGAATCAAAATCAAAACATAGACGATCGTCCCGACAATCCACGACAGCGATTGTCCGCCCGAAGTCCGCGAAATTCCAAACCGAGCGCCCAAACCGTCCGCCCCAGCAGCCCCCAACAGATTCGTGACAATCCGCCGCACTACCATAGCCAGCAGCCAGCCCACAAACCCAATCACCACAGCTTCCAGAATTTTCGGAATTGCCGCCAGAATTTGGTTGAGTAAATTATTAACCGGTAGCAGAGCCTGCTGCATTTCCAGTGAGTCGAGAATCAGTGGCAAAAACAGCAGAAAAATGAACCAGTACAGAGCATTCGCCACAGTATCGCTCAGCAGCAAAGGGCGCTCGCTGGGCGCAGCGCCCACCTCCTGATTCAAGCGCTCGTCCACGTTAAAAGCCCGCATCGCCCGCGCTACGGCCATTTTGGCTACAGTTGCCAACACCCAAGCAATCCCCAACCAAATTAGCGCGCCGGCTAACTTCGGCAAGAAACCGGTTATTTGATTCAGAAAAGTATTGAGGGGTTGCGACACAGCCGTTAGATTCAGCCGGTTGAAAAAGGCAATTAGGAAAAAGACAAAAATGATCCAGAACACCGCTGCGGAAATCCATTTTTCCACTTGCGGGGCTCCAGCTCCTTCCGGGCGGCCGGTAATCCAAGCAGCCAGCCGATTATCGATCGTAGTTTTCTTGAGCAATCCCCCGACTACAGAAGACACGAGGGCTGATACTATCAAGCCAATTAGCAGGATACCGACGGCCCAGATGAGATTTTCAATGTTTGAGCCCTGAATGAAATTGTTAATTCCGCGTTCGGCATCTGTCAGCGGATTTCCGGGCTGGGCCTGGGCCAAAATGCGATCGGACAACGCCGCTATGGGGCCCGATATCGGTTGAGTTATTTCTTGCCAAGTTTCATTCATTTTTTTCTCAGGTTAACGTCAGCTTTGACATGGAAAAGACGAAACTTTAATAATAGTTAACACAAAATTTAGACATTGCCTAAATTTAATGTTTGTACGCTTTTAATCGTACTGGGTTAACTACAAAACCCTCTCTCGAATGCGGGATAAACCCATCTTCGACTGCTTTTGGGTCACTATTCAAAGAACCGTTGACATTGGCCTTTATGAAGCGTCCAGTTTTGGTTCTGAACAATCCTCTTTTTACCCTACTGCCACTGTAGTCGGAATGTTGTTGAATTGGTTCCCAATCCAAGGCTGAACCTTGGGATGTGTAACTCTCCTCAACTAACACAACTTGAATTCCCGCAAGTTGTCCTTTGTACTGCAACATTTCCAGGAATCGGCGATGGGAAATACAGGCAAAATTTTGATTGTTAACCTTACCAGTATTAATCCCATCTTTAAAATCCTGGTTCCCGCCTATAACCAGCAAGCCAATTTGATGATTGACGAGTTCTTTAATAATTGCGGAACTCGTCGTGTGGAGGTAGTAATCCACTTTACAGTTACGCTTGTGCCACAATTTTGCAATTTTTTTACTGGTTTTTTGCGCTGCGGGCAGCAATGATTTCAATGCCGCGGAAACTTGATTGCAGTATTGATTGGTTGACTTAACAGCCCGTCCGTCGTAGATTGTGGGTACTAACCCAGGAACATTGTAGGTTAATGTTGCCCGATTGTTTAATCCTAAATCTATAGCCACTACTCTCTGATTAACTTGTAAAGGGTGTTCTAACTTCTCATAGAGCACCTCGACCACATAACCACCTACCTTGGGAACAATCCGGATTTCCAGAATGGAGGTGACTTTTGATGCCAACCCAATATTAGTCCCAGAGGGGCGAGCATATCCTTTTTTTAAGGCTCTTTTGCTGACAGCTTGACAATTAAATACAAGTACATAGCGCCCGTCCTCTCTTTTTCGCTCTCTTGAACCTTTATTATAATGAGGGATTTTCGGTGCGGTTTTAAATCTAGTGGTGTCTTCCTGATAGTTTCGCCCCGCCAGATAATAGCTAGTCCATGCTTTGAGGACTAAGCCGAGCCTGCTTTGTGCTACTTTTGCGGGCATTGCTTTGTAATCACGACTTGTTTTAAGTGCGTGATAAACAGCCAGAGCGTTTGTTTGTTGGCTGGCGAAAAAGTTTTGACTGTAGATGTAGTTAGGGCTGTTGTAAAGATTTTTGCATAGCCAAGACCGTCGATCGGCTTCTCGATAAAACCTATGATCGGGTTTAATGACGTGCCTTTCGACTAACTGCATAATCAGTATATATACTTTATTTCAAGATGATACACTGTATTTATGAGTGTGTCAATCTTTTAATTTCTGGAAAAATTGACGTTACAAGTAAATAAAGAACTCTAAAGTAAGCAAAGTTTTGTAATACCCTCCTTGTTGCAGGTTTCCATGTCAATGCGTCAAGTTTTCGAGCAATCCATTGAAATTCGCGCTGCTGCTACTCTGGTTGAGCGGTGTATAGTCGATCGCACTTTAATGCACAAGTGGCTCAATCCCCTGCTACGCTGCGAGCCCGAGGGCGAATGGGATACTGCCGTAGGAAGTCGCAGCCTATTTATCATAAAAATTCCCGTTTTGCAACCTTCTTTAGAGAGTGTTGTGTTGGAGCGACAACCAGGTTTAATTGTTTGGGGGTTTGACGGATTTTTCAAAGGATGCGATCGTTGGGAATGCCAGCCTCAAATCCAAGGGACTCTCTTGATTAACCGCTTTGAATTTCAAATTCCCAATCCTTTAATTAGATTTGGTTTCAATCGCTTTGCAGCCCCTTGGACGCAGAAAGATATGAAAGACCAACTCCGGCGGCTCAAGCGGGTAGCCGAGCAACTATCTCAAAAAATGGGTAAGGTATAATTGGGAATTGGTAATTGGTAGTTGCTAATAGCTAAAAACTCCTACCTAATAGGAAAAAAAGCACCTTTTCCCAATTACCAATTCCTTGCAACTTCAGTTATTTACTTCGCACTTCCCGCTGGATTGGGCTGACAAATCATTTCCCTCGCCGAATTCACGGCTTGGTTAGCCGTATTTTGCAAAGCCGGGGAATTCTGATACAAAGCTTGCAAATCTTGCACATCTTTAATCACTCGCTCGTAGATAACCATCGCTTGATTGCCGTCAACTTCTAAAGCAGCAGGGCTGTAATTTTGCATCACTTCAATCAGCGATATTTTGCCATCTTTGGAAGCTGCGACTAAAGCATCGCGCAGTGCGGGTACGCTTTGAAGCCGAGCAGTCGGCGCATAAGCAACCTCGCCCAATTGTTTGAAAACAATTTCCCCAAAATAAGTGCTTGCTAGCCGCGCTACTAATTGGGAATCTAAAGGCACTTCTCGCGTTAATACTTCGCGCATCGACTCGGGAGTTTGTTTCGCAAGACTCAGAACGCTTTGCAGTTGAGATGATGCTTGGCCGGTTTGTGCAAAGCTTTGCAAGTCGCTCATCGGTAATGTTACGTCAACAGCACCGTATTTTACGGTAACATTATCTAATGCAAAGGCTTTGCCGCTGCTTAGGAATACTGCACTTGTTCCCAGCAAAAGCGCCAAACCCAATGATAAAGACTTTGACATTCTTTTGGTCAAATGGGCTGAAAGCGGTTGCATTCCGTTGAGATAATCTTGTTGAAACTGAAAGTTCATGAGTTTGTGCCTCTTTACGTCAAAATACTTTTTAGCTCGCTCGTCTGTGCGAGTATCTGTGCGGGTACCTGTGCGCGGATCAGTCGGGAAAGTCGAATCGGGATTTCCGTAAATGACCTATAACTTTACAGCCAAGTCAAGCAAATGCAACCTATCAAAAGATAGGTGTTAATTGACAATTAATATGTTACCTTTAGATATTTGACAATTTTAGATACCTTTGCAAAAATGATAAAAGCGAAATTTGGTCGTCGGGCAGCAGTTGATTGAGTGTCACTTTTATGTCTTATAATGTGCTGTGCGACATATAGCGAATTTAAGTTCAAAGATCCAGATCGAGCCGATCGACCAATTGGCGAATTCTAGCGGCATCAGGAGCATTAGGAGCATTTGTCAGGTATAGTTCTAAATCGTGGCGCGCTTCCACCAAGCGTCCCAGTTGATAATAAAGAATTCCGCGATCGCGCCGTTCACCCACCGCATCGGGAAACAGCAGCAAAATCCGTTCGATCGCCAAGAGTACCCTCACAGCATCTCCCTGTTGCAAGTAAATCGCCTTCAGATTTCCCAGCATTCGTCCCAAAAAATGTCGGCGACTTACCGGGGCGAGAAAAGTCGGCTGCAACTCCATAGGTTGACCGTAAATTTGAGAAAGTCTGGCTTGACAATCTTCAGGAAATAATATCTCGCCGCCGTTAAACGCATCAACAAAAATACCAGCATCTTCAAAATCCGGTCTAATTAAAAAATGTCCTGGCATCCCAATTCCCGCCATCGGAAAATCAATGCGCTTAGCAACCTCCAAATAAACCAAAGATAAAGAGATCGGAATGCCAGTACGCCGATCGATCACTTGATTCAAAAAGCTATTGCGGGGGTCGTAATAATCCGCATCATTGCCCGAAAACTGCAACTCCCCGTATAAATAGGCGTTAATAGTTTGAAGAATCCGCAGCGGATAATTCTGGGCCGGCAGGCGATCGCGCACTTCATCTGCGATCGTGTCGAGAGCATTTAGATACTCGTCGGGTTCTAAATTTGGGTATTCTTCCAAAGCCATGTAAAGAGCAGCTTTCGCCAGGTCGATCGAGCCATCCGGCTGATTTATTTCTCGATAAAATAGTTGTCGGGCGATCGGAAAATCCATATTTATTATTGATTTATTTTTAATTTACTTTTTGTACCAACATCATGAACCGGCTTTCCGGCCTGTTCCATAACAAAGATTATTCTGGGAAACAGGCATTTTTTGTAGTATAATCAACCTTTTTTATGGTAAAACAGGTACTTCTTATTGTGAAATAGCCCTCGGGTTTGTTGCCCAAAAGATATTAAAAACAGTGAATTATTTAAATTTTAATATATTATAAGTTTTTTCATCTAAATCAGCCACTATTTTTAATAAAGCTTCACGATGTTTTTTTCTAGCGAGCCAGATTGAGGTGAACGCCCTCGGATGTCAAATCAACTTTCAAATCCCGTGACTTTTACCAATCACCCAACTGCGGCGAAAAATCCGAGCTAGAGTCGATTCTTCCAATGCAAAATAGATAGGGCGGCCGTGAGGACAAGTGCGCGGATTACGAGTTTGCTGCCATTCATCCAACAAATTTTGCATTTGGGAAAGACTCAAAGGAGTACCGTTTCGCATAGCGCTACGGCAAGCAGTCGCAACTTGAGCCGCTTGTAAATCTGCGACTTTACTGAGTTCAAAAAGCGCCTCTGCACAGTCATCTCGATCGGCTAACAATTCAGGAACTTCGCGGGCCGCCCATAGCTGTTCCCCAAATGTTTCTACTTCCAAGCCCAAGCGAGATAAATTCTCTATTTGCAGCGCCGATAATTGACTGAGAATCACTGGTTTTTCGAGAGATTTTAGCTGCCAAGCCGCGCACAATTGCTCGTACAAAACGCGCTCGTGAGCGATGTGTTGTTCTATCAACCACATTCCGCTGGAATGTTCCGCAACGATGTAAGTATTGTGAACTTGAGCGATCGCCCTCAATTCCATTAATCCTATTTGATTAGCTTTTTCCTCTTCGCCGCCGTGATCATTCTGTCGAGCCGAAATCCCGACACTGTAAGCACTTTTTTGTTCCGATGCCTTCAGCAAGTGTCCCACTCGTTCGGGAATTGGGGCAGGCGGCAACACTTCATCATTCAGGTGCAAAGCGCGAGTAATTGCCACGCTAATTTGTTCTTGCCAAAAACTCGGATCATGCAGATAAATTTCCACCTTAGCTGGGTGGCGGTTCCAATCAATTTCCGAAGGGGAGATTTGCAGGTGAACAAAACACACGGGATAACGATCGCGCGGACAAGTGCGGGCAAAGGCGCTGAGAATAGTTTGCTCTAATTCGGGCGATCGCACAACTCGCCGATTTACCCCAACTTTCACCCAATCCGGCCGCCTGCGGTGACAGCGATCGGGCAAACCCATTATTAACTCCAAACACTGGGAATTGGGCATTTGGAATTGGGAACTGGCAACTGGTAATTGGTAATTGTGCTTAACTGTAGCGCCAACAAGTTGAGTTTCTACCAAGAAATTTGCTGCTTTCTGATTTTGAGGACTGGCAGGCAAATCTAACTTTAAATACTGCAAATCGCTCGCTCGCACGCCACGCACAAATTGAGGTAAAAGTTGTTCCGCTGTGCTACCAGGAGTTACGTGCAAACAAGGCGTATTTCCTTGACGCAACTGCCAATTAACGTGCGGGTGACAAATAGCAATTTGCTGAAGAGTTAATTGGATCGATCGCATTTGCTGTGCCGGCGACAAAAAACTGCGGCGCACAGGCCAATTGCCAAACAAATTATCAACAGTCACCACCGTACCCGGAGCGATCGCCGCTGTTTCCACCTCCACAGCAACGCCCGCGTTATTGTAAACTACCCGCCAGCCCGATCGAGCATTTTCAACTCCCCCCTTGTTAAAGGAAGATTTGGCGGGGGTTTGCGCCGACTCTGGATTTCCCGAAAAATCCCCCAATCCCAAATCATTCGATCGGCTCAAAACCTCCAAACAGCCCAACTGAGCTAAACTATGCAAAGCTTCCCCACGAAATCCCAAAGTATCAATTTTGTAAAGGTCTGCTTCAGTGGTAATTTTGCTCGTACTGTGAGGCGAAGCCGCCTGCTGCAAATTTTCCAGATCCATTCCTGTACCATTATCTGCAACTTGCACCCGCCACTGTTCCGGCCAAACAGAAACAACGATGCGAGTTGCGCCAGCATCCAGAGAATTTTCAACTAATTCTCGTACCGCTGCGGCGATCGAGTCAATCACTTCGCCGGCGGCAATTAAGTTGATAACTTCTGTAGGTAAGGTTTGAATAGTAACTGGCATCAAATTTTTAGCAGTTCGTTAATTAAATTATACTTGATTCTCCAAGTCGCTACACTGTATTAGGATTTACGCTCTTAAACCCGGTTTATTAGAAAAATATTGTTTGATCACAAAATATCTACTGCTCAACCAAGTCTCTGAGGCTTAGTGAAAAAGTCCTAAGTATATATCTTCCAACCTACTTAATTTTGCTCTGCTAAAACCATGATTTTCGGCAAGCGGATGTAAAAAGTTGTGCCTTTTCCGTCCTCCGACTCATAAGTAATTTTCCCTTTGTGAGCCTCAACAATCGACTTAACAATCGCCGTTCCCAACCCAGTACCAGTCCGCTTGCCATAAGTTACAAACGGTTCAAATAACTTTTCCTTAATTGTCGGCGGAATGCCTGGGCCGTTATCGTAAATGCTAATTTCTGCCCACTCCTCACTTTGTGTCACCGTAATCTCCACCCTACCCCCTCTGCCACCAAAAGCCTCAACAGCATTCCCAACTAAATTTTGTAAAACGCGCAAAATCTTATTTTCATCCGCTTCCACTATTACTTCTGTTACCCGTACTGCTAAATCTACTTTTGCTGCTTCACAATAAACTCTGTTCAACTTTTCAAACTGCTGCAACGTCTGAATTAAATTAACTGGTTTCTTATTGAATACAGAATTCCCTCGCGAAAATTCTAATACTTCTTCAGCCATCCCCAACATTCGATGAACCTGCAATTGAATAAGTTCACACCACTCCTGAGTTTCCTCATCTGGGTGCATTTCTTTGAGCATTTCACTGGAGAGTTTAATTCCGGTAAAAGGACTTTTGAAATCGTGAATAATTGTACTCACCATTTCTCCTACCAATACCATTTTTTGTTTGTGTACCAACTGGCTAACATATTGATCCGTGGTATCCCGTAAATTTTTAGTAATGAAACTAAACATTTGCAGTACCGAACTGCCTTTAGCAAATTGGAGAGTTGTTATGAGTTCTTCACGGGCTATTTTGGCTAAAGTCGAGCCTGCAACTGCCACAGCTCTAGCACTGCGAGGCTCTCCGTCTAAAACTCCGAGTTCGCCAAAATAATCGTCTGGCTTAGCCACAGCAACAGTTTGATATTTATTGCTTTCAATCCGCTTGCTAAACTCAACTTTACCTTCTAAAACTAGATATAAAAAATCCGCTGTTTCTCCTTCTTCAAAAACCAGCGTTTCCTCCGCAAAACTCTCCAATATAGCGATTTGGCAAAGGTGAGCAGCTTGCTCTGGTTCAAAATAAGACATAAATCGATGAGAGGCCAGATCCATGTGAAAATACCTGATGCTTAATTTAAACAGTTTCTTTTTTCTATTTTCGCTGATCAGTATTAATGCGTTAATAAAATACAATACTGCTTTAATCTGGCTCTCTTTTCTAGCCTCCCAGGCTGTGACGCAAGGATCAGCGTCGGGATGCAGAGCCAGACTAGGACAGCAGCACCAGGAATCTCACCAAAGTTCTCAGTTAGTTGACTAAAATACATAAATATTGTACTATTTTTGAGATTTAAATTGGATGTGGGGGGGTTCTCCGACCACCTCAGAAGATTTTAACTGTAGAGAGATCGTGTAATTTAAATGTCGATCAACCGACTTTACAAAAATTAACGCTTGCCCGATAAAACGATCGCAGCATTCTGCCCGCCAAAGCCAAAACTTAAACAAAGTGCATTTCTGACAATAGCCGATCGCGCGCAGCGAACAAAATCTAATTCAAACCCCGGTTTTTTCATTCCCGCGCCAGGTGGCAACATCTGATATTTAATACTCATCAAACAAAAAGCCGCGCCCAAAGCTCCCGAAGCTCCCAAAGTATGACCCGTAGCTCCCTTAGTCGAACTAACAGCAACTCCTCCGTGAAATAACTTCTTAATTAACAGTGCTTCGTGTCGGTCATTTAACTCAGTTGCAGTACCGTGAGCGTGAATAAAATCTATATCAATCGTCGCTAAATTACTGCGTTTCAAACATTGATTTACCGCCGCGATCGCACTTTTCCCTCCCAACTCCGGCGCATTAGCATGACAAGCATCATTTGTCAAGCCAAAACCGGAAACTCGACCGTAAATTTTAGCGCCACGACGCCTTGCCAACTCGGCAGATTCTAATACAAATAAAGCCCCGCCTTCACCGAGTACAAAGCCTTCCCGATGTTCATCAAAGGGATAGCAACCAGTGTTTGCCAAAGCACCCATCCGGTTAAATCCAGCCAGAGTCAGCGGTGTGATAGGCGCTTCCACAGCACCTGCGATCGCCCGCTGACACTCACCAGTGCGGATTAAATCAACAGCACGGGCGATCGACCAAATACCCGTGGCACAAGCAGCCATCGGTGCCAGTACCGGTCCCGTCGAACCAATTGCCCTCGCCGCTGCGATCGCCCCCATGTGAGGCAATAAATTCACAAATTGAGAATTGGGAATCGGTAATTGGGAATTGGGAATTGGGAATTGGGAATCGGTAATTGGGAATTTCCTTGCTTCTTGCGACTTCCCTCTTCCGAATTCCCTCAGACTTCTTCCAACTTCCGTCTTTCTTCCATCCGTTACATCCGTTACACAATCCGTTGCCGAACTTCCTGCGCTTGCCAACAGTTCCAAATTTGCCTGAAAGCCGCGGCTAGAACCGATCGCAATCCCGCAATCCGGCAAAGGCAAAGTCAAATTAGCATCTTGCAAAGCATCTGCTAAAACCTGCCGAATTAAAGTTATTAAATCGGCAGGTTTAGTGCCAATTAAAGCCAAAGGTTGCGCTTCAAGTTCTAAAAAAGGTTGATGCCGAGCGATTCCCGATTCTCCAGAAAGTAGTCTTTTCCAGCTCGTTTCCAGAGTGCCTAAAGCCGAAACAAGACCAATTCCAGTAACAACAACATCCATAATGCCGATTTTAGATTTTAGATTTTAGATTTTAGATTTTGGATTAAAATAAGAATCATACCCGACGATTTTAGAGTGTGGATTAAAAAGGGATAATCTCAAATCCAATTCCATTCTCTCAAATCCCAATTTACAAGCATCTGCTCGCAGCCGTGGGAATAATCTCAACTCTCAAATTCAAAATCCAAAATCCAAAATCCAAAATTGGTTGACTACCTTCAGCTAACAGCCTTAAAATTTTCCAAACCCTGAGTAACGGTAGCTTTATCAATGCGATCGCCCGCTTCAATCTTATCAATCACATCCATGCCTTGTTTCACGTACCCAAAAACCGCATAGCTACCGTCCAAAAACGGCACATCGGTCAAAGTAAAGTAAAACTGAGAAGAAGCCGAATCAGGACTCTGCGATCGAGCCATAGCAACAGCCCCGCGACTGTGCATCAACACGGGTTTCTCCTTAACCCCAGCTTCTTCTAGCGTTTGGCTGTAAGTAGGGTTTGCAGCACCTTTAGCTTTAATTTCCAGAGGAATCCTGCGTTCTGCAGTAGTTTTCGGGTCAATAAAACCGCCAGTTCCCAGTCGCGCTGTAGGGAATTTAGGATCTTTGCCCTGGGGGTCGCCGCCCTGAACTACAAAAGGCTGAGGTTCCCGCACGACTCGGTGAAAAACCAATCCGTCGTAGACACCTTTCTGAACCAAATCGACAAAATTGCCCGCAGTAATTGGCGCATTTGTGCCGTCGAGTTCGATCGTAATTGGAGCACCTTTAACCGTCATCACCACCGTTGCTTTTCCTTCCAATCGTGGCAAATTGCTAAATTGCGAACTCGCCGCTACAGCAGCCGGAGAAGGAGACGGAGACAAAGAAATATTTTCACCCGACGCCGGATTCGGTGTCGGAGTCGAGTTGGCCACAGGGGAACTACTGCATCCTCCGACAAACAGTGCGCCAATTATTAAAAGAGAGAACAACCACCGCTGAATTTTGATTTGCATTTGCATTTGCATTTGTATTTTCACTTTGACTCAATTACGGACTTTGCAACTAAAGATTTTAATTCAATAGTCCGAACTGTTTTTAGTTCGTAGTCTGAAACCCGCGATTTTCCTTGGATAGCGAACTTGCCTAATCGCCTTGAAATCCTTATTCTACGGTTGGCAATCAAAAACTATCCGAAGTATTGTTAATTGATAGATTCAAAAATTGGTAACGGGCTTACTCGCAGATCGATCTTTTTCACTTACCAGGTAGGTAAGGTGCGCGGCCCGGCGCACCCTACGAGACATTACCAATCTAAAATCTAAAATCGCAAATCGAAAATCCCTAAAGTCCTTCTAGGGGAACTTGCAAAAATCGAGCCAATTCGGCCGCTTGATTTTCCACTTGCGACAAAGCAATCGGCTGTCCGACTCTAGTCAGGGGAAACTGACGGCGGTCTTTGAGCTTAAGATAAATACTGCGGCGGGGATTGAGACCTTCTTTAATGTCCACCCGCACAGATTGCACCTCCGATGTCTTGCAATTAAAATCAACTTTGCGGTTTTTGCCGGGAAAACCCCAGCGAAAGATCCGAATGTTACCAGTTTGTCGATCGAACTCGTTGTAACCGCCACCGACATCCCAGAGAATAGTCAGCCACAGGTAAAGCGCCAAAAGCACGCCACAGACACCGTAGAAACCCATCGCAATGCCTTGGGGGATGAAAACAAGCTGAGTCGGGTCAGCAAAAGGCAGCAGGTTAACGTGCAAGTAGCTAGAAATGCCTGACAGCAGGAAACCAGTCCCTCCAATGCTGACCACCGTCGCCCACCAGTAATTGCTGAAGCGGCGGGAGCCCAAAACCGGGTAGCGCAGGACAGAATCGATCGAGGTCGTTGTTTTTGCAGTCATAAAATTAAACAGCCTTAAAGCCAAATCTTAATTCAATTAGTCCACCGAGCGTCACGCTTCGCTGACGCGATCGCGATCGGTCGATCGGCATTGTGTATCAACTCCTGCTAATTATGTTGAAAAATTCTGAACTTCTAATATATAGTTATGTTAACTTTAATTAGAAACCTTGGTCTTTTAACAAGCAAAAGGATTTTACCCCAATGACAATCGCAGTCGGACGCGCCCAGACCGAAAGAGGCATATTTGATGTCCTCGACGACTGGCTCAAACGCGATCGCTTCGTCTTCGTAGGCTGGTCTGGCATCCTGCTATTCCCCTGCGCCTACCTAGCCATCGGTGGCTGGTTAACAGGCACCACCTTCGTTACCTCCTGGTACACCCACGGTTTGGCAAGTTCCTACCTCGAAGGAGCCAACTTCCTCACCGTAGCAGTTTCCACCCCAGCCAACAGCCTCGGACACTCCCTGCTGTTCCTGTGGGGCCCCGAAGCACAGTGGGACTTCACCCGCTGGTTCCAACTCGGTGGCCTGTGGACATTCGTAGCCCTCCACGGCGCCTTCGC
>NZ_JAUBSA010000018.1:0-89311 GCF_036702115.1 Microcoleus sp. LAD1_D5
TAAAGCTTTTATCTGTTGATGCAAGTTATTTTTAAATTCATTAATTGCCGTAGATTTCTGAGAAATACTGCGAGGTCTGGGAATTTTTAATTTACTTTTTAATTCTCCTCTAACTAAAGAATATACAGCCGAGTAACTACTGGCTATTCCTTTAATCAACCAGAGCCAAAGATGAACTTCTTTATAACTCTTAAATCCTTCGGGATCTCTCAACTCTTGTTGCAAGGTCGCTGCTATTTCAACTGAGAACTTTTTTGGGCGACCGAAAACAGAAGAGATTTTTTAACAAATTTTCCAGACCGCCCTTTCTATATTGGGAGAGCCAGCGATGAATCGTTGCCTCACTTTTACCTAAAACGGAGGATACTTCCCGCACAGTTTCTACTTGTTTTGACTGAAATAAATAAAGCATTTGGACTTTGTTATAAGCTAGAATTATTTTTTGATTTTTGAGGATTTCTCGTAAGTTTTCTACTGATTCGGTAATCTTTATATGAGGACGACCAGACATTGTAATTCTCTCCTTTACTTTTTACACAAGTCTATCACATCTTTAAAAAAATGGTATGAGTTAGGAGAGGACGCTAAAAAGCTGTTTGTTGACTACTACAACCACTGCCAGCGCGTAAAGTTCGACCATCCCAACCAAGGAATGCGGGCAATGTTTGGCAAAGCTGCTGAGAAGGTTGGCCGCGTCGCCACCATATTGCACTGCATCCATGCCACTCATTTAGGGATTGAGGTTTCCCCCAAAATTCCCGTCACCCAAGTAGCGGCCGCTATCAAGTGGGTGGAATACACAACGCAGCAAGCTTTGAGCATCAATCTAGAGGTTTGCAGTCCCGACGCACTCGAAAGCAACTTGGTAAGGATAATTTCGCTGGCAGAACGCAAGGGAGGAACGGTAACAGGTCGTGATGTTTTACTCAGTTTCGATTCCAAGTACCGCCCTACCTCACAAAAAATTCGAGAATGGTTTGGAGAATTAGAAGAAATGAAGTATGGAGAGGTTACACAAAAAAGGAGTAGTATTCGATTTTCTCTAACTTCAACATCCACACCCTCCACAGTAGCCCAAGATGTAGACGCAGTAAGCATTACAAGTGTGGATGACACCCTCCACACTGTATCCACACCCTCCACACTTATGGATAAAAAACACAAAATTATAGGCAATAGTGTGGAGGAGTGTGGAGGTAGTGTGGAGGTTAACATCCACACCTCCAAAACTATATCTGACATAGGATTAAGCCTTAGTGTGGAGGATGTGGAGGTTTTTAGACCTTGCCTTGAAACTTCTCAACCCTCAAATCCATCACATACTACAACGCCTAGTACGGCAACCTCTGCCAAGAAGCCCAGAACTTTTGAGATAGGCGATCGGGTTGTGGTCAAGGATGTCGGCGGCATCTATCAAGGCGCACGAGGTGAGGTTGTGGACAATATCTACAGCCGTGCTGGCACTAGCTACTTGGTAAGGTTCGATAAGCCTGTCAAAAACCTTCGGCAATCGGAGTTTGAAGCTTCTGACCTGATGAAGCTTTAAGCCTTCGGTTCGAGGGGTTTTGGGAAGATTGAAAATAGTTTTCTGCAACCCTTGGCAGTTGCCTAAAAGTTGCTTAAGATAGTTGCATAAGCAGGTAAGCAACTTTTAGGCAACCTTATGACAATCCCATCGGTAGTCCAGGGCTTGATAGAGACAGAGGACGGCAAGGTATTTGAGCTAGACTCCCCCAAGGGTTCCGCATGGTTGGAGTCGATCGGCTCTTTCAGGTTTGAGCCAAGCGGGGACAGCAAACCCTACACAGTCCGCAAGGAATCAGGTATTTATTGGTACGGTTGCAGAAAAGTTGCCCGTAAAGTACGCAAAAAATACATCGGTAAAAGTTCAGAGGTAAGCATTGCAAAGCTTGAGGAGATTGCAGAAGCTTTAGAGACTCCCCCAGTACCACGGGTTGACAAGGTTGCAGAAGTTGCTGAAGAGGTTGTACAAGTTGCAGAAGTTGCAGAAACCTCTACCGATAGGCTAACAGCATTAGAATTGCAGGTAGCTAATTTACAGAAAGCGCTTGAAGCCTTACAGGAGAAACTGCCGGGAAAGTTAGAGTCGGGTGATTCTTTAGAGTTTCCCAAGGTTGATAATGAGGTTATAGAACGGTTGCAGAATGAGTTAGGCAACCTACAGGCAGAGAATCGACAATTAAAGGAGGATGTTGACGATTTAATGAAAATCAACCAAGTGGTTAAAGAAGCCAGCGACAACTTAATCGCGATTCTCAAAGACAACTGCCGACACGCAGAAGAAAAACGAGATGAAGCCCGCGCCAACTATGCCACGCTGCTAGAATCCAGTACCGTAGTCACCAATAAGCTGAGAGAGGAAGTGCAGCAACTGCGATCGCAACTTGAGACAGAGCGCGCCGATCGGGAAGAAATCGAGATACAACTCTCCGACCTGAGACAAAAATCAGTCACTGCCAGCGAGTTGCCAGAAGCGGCCGACTTGCTCAATCAGTTAAAAGGGCGGCGCAAAAAGTCGAGGGCCGACTTGGCTGATATCAACGCTATTCTGGGGCTTCTAGCAGAAAGCAACGGCTGAAAGCTAGTCTAGGTAAGGATTGTATTCAATTTGTATTCAAACGAGGCAAATTGTATTCAAATTGTATTCAATTTCTAGTCAACTTGAGCCATCTCAAAGCGAAAAAATCAGCAATAAAAAACCTCAAACCGTTGATTTACCGTTGGTTTGAGGTTCTTATAGACGCAAGCGGGCAGCGGGAATCGAACCCGCATAATTAGCTTGGAAGGCTAAAGTTTTACCACTAAACTATGCCCGCGCACAGAAACTAAACATACCACAAGTCTCTGGGGATTGCAATAGGCCTGTGCAAAATTTTTGAATACCTCCCTCACAGTGGCTAAATAAGGACTTGCGGCCCGATCGCCCGATCGCGCCTACAATCCCGGTCTCCAATGCTGGGTAAGGCTTTACGGATGAAAATAATCGTAAATTTGCTGTGCTAGACGCGGGCCAATCCCAGAAACTTCTGCCAACTGTTCGGGAGTTGCTAAACGGAGGTAGTCGATCGATCGAAAATGTGCTAACAAAAGTTTTTGTCGGTGGTGTCCCAAGCCGGGAATTTCATCAAGGCGCGATCGCTTCATTCTCTCACTTCTTCGATCCCGGTGAAAACTCACAGCAAACCTGTGCGCCTCATCCCGCACCCGGCGCAATAATTGTACGCCCGGTTGCTCAGAATTAGTTGGCAGCGGCAAAGATTCCCCCGGCAAAAATATCTCCTCTCGCTGCTTTGCCAAACTGACAACGCGCAACTCTTCTAGCAAATTCATCTCCCGCAAAACAGCCACAACAGCAGACAATTGACCTTTCCCGCCATCTATCATAATTAAGTCTGGTTTGTCGGAAATAGTATGAGAAACCGAGGATAAATTGCTGATTTCTTCCGGTTCTTCTAACTCGCTAAACCCATCTTCCCTCTTCCCTCTTCCTTCTTCCTTCAATCCTCGAAATCGGCGCCCGATAACTTCTGCTAAACTAGCAAAATCATCAGAATGACCCGATTTAATTTCAGGATTTTTAATTTTGTAGTGGCGGTAGTGTTGATTGGCCGGCAAACCGTCAATAAATACGACGCGGGAAGCTACGGCGTCAGAACCTTGAATGTGAGAAATATCGTAACCTTCAATGCGGCGAGGAACTTCTGGCAAATCGAGAATTTCTGCTAAATCTTCCATTGCTTGAGAATTGCGATCGCTCAATCTTTGCATTCTCGCCAATTCATACTCAGCGTTGCGTTCCACCATCTCAATCAATTCTGCCTTAGTTTGCCGTTGTGGCGTCAAAATGGTAACTTTTCGCCCCTTACGATTGCTCAACCAATCTGCTAATATTTCCCCTTCTGGCAATTCGTACTGCACTGAAATTTCGCTGGGAATTTCTACAGATTCGACATTTTGATAGTGTTCTTCCAACACCCGCTGCAAAATCGCTCCGGCCTCTACCCCCCCTCGTTCTGCCTCTTGCCCAGGGGAGGAGGAAAGAGAAAGTTGAGATAACTCTTGATCCCCCTTGGCAAGGGGGGGTTGGGAGGGTATTTCCGCCATAAATCCCAATCTTCCGACCAATTGACCGGCACGAATTTGGAACAATTGAACGCAAGCGTGCTGGGTGTCGGCAGCAAGTGCGATCGCATCTCTGGAAACAGTATCATCTGGCAAAGAGACTTTTTGACCCGCACTCAAAGACTGCAAACCCTTAATTTGGTCGCGAATCCGCGCCGCCGTTTCAAAGTTTAAATCTTCCGCTGCTTCTTCCATTTGGGGTTCCAGGATGTCGAGTAATTCCTGAGTTCTTCCCTGGAAAATCATCGCTACTTTTTGGATGATTTTATGATATTCCTCCGGCGAAGTTAACCCTTGACAAACGCCAACGCAGCGCCCGATGTCGTAGTTCAAACAAGGACGGTCTTTAAATAGCGGTTGAGGGCGCTGCCGCAGCGGGAAAATCCGCTTAATTAAATGCAGCGTACTCCTCAGTGCCCCTGTATCAACGTAGGGGCCATAGTAGCGGTCTTTTGCACTACCTGCGCGGCGTTTGCGGGTGATAAAAATGCGCGGGTATTCCTCCGACCAAGTTATGCACAAATAAGGATATTTTTTATCATCTTTGAGGAGGACATTAAAGTAAGGTTGGTGCTGTTTTACGAGGTTTGCTTCTAACGCTAAAGCTTCCGCTTCGGTGTCTGTGGCGATGAATTCAATTTCGCGCACTTGCTGCACCATCATCGCGATGCGGGGACTGAGATTTTGGCTTTCGCGGAAGTAGGAACGGACGCGGTTTCGGAGTTTTTTGGATTTGCCGATGTAAAGGATGCGATCGCTCTCATCGCGCATTAAATATACACCAGGAACCGCCGGAATTTCTTTGAGGCGACTTTCTAGGCGTTCCGAGTCTTTAACTAACGGCAGAGTTTTTGTGGATGGCATTGCAAGCTATCTCAGCAAAAGAGAGACTGATTGTAGACTCTTTTATTTTAGCTTAATTGTGCCGATTTTTACTGCTGCTACCGTCGCAAAACCCAGCGAATAAACTTGAAAATCAGTTACAATATCTGAGATAAAAACTTGCGGGTGCGTTCTTCCTTCGGATTCTGAAAAAACTCTTCTGGCTTCGCTTCTTCCACTAAAACGCCGCCATCCATCAATACAATGCGATCGGCAACTTCGCGCGCAAACCCGACTTCATGAGTCACCACCACCATTGTAATTCCTGTTTGAGCCAAATTTCGCATTACATCTAACACCTCCCGCACCATTTCCGGATCTAATGCTGATGTCGGTTCATCAAACAGCATGATTTTAGGCTGCATTGCTAGAGAACGTGCAATAGCAACCCGCTGCTGCTGTCCCCCTGACAACTGTCCGGGATATTTTTTTGCTTGTTCCAAAATGCCCACTCTTTCTAACAGTTGCATCGCCACTTCTTCGGCTTTTTTCTTTGGCCATCGGCGCACCCATACGGGGGCTAGCATGACGTTTTGCAAGACTGATAAGTGGGGAAACAGGTTGAATTGCTGAAACACCATTCCTACTTCGCGGCGAATTGTCTCGATGTTGCGTAAGTCGTGGGAAAGTTCGATTCCGTCGATCGTAATTTTACCTTGTTGGTATTCTTCTAATGCGTTGAATGTGCGAATAAACGTGGATTTTCCCGAACCAGAGGGTCCCATTACGACAACCACTTCCCCTCGGTTTACGGTCATGCTGACACCTCGCAGCACGTGAAATTGTCCGTACCATTTGTGGACGTTTTCTGCGACAATTACTGTTTCTGGGCTTGTTTGCTGAGTTTGCATAATTTTTTTATTTTTTAACCGCAGATGAACGCAGATGAACGCAGATGAAAGTAGATGAGTTTTTAGCGCTGGCCTACTTCTAAAGTTCGCTCTATTTTGCGGCTGGCTAGGGACATTGAGTAGCAAAATATCCAATAAATGATGCCGACGAATAGGTAAACTTCGGCGTACCTGCCGATATAGGATGGATTTGCTAAAACTGCGCGGGATATTCCGATTAATTCTAACATTCCGAATAGAGACAGCAGGGATGTATCCATAAATAATCCGATGAATTGACCGCCGATCGCCGGAATGACTATTCGCAGTGCTTGAGGCAGTACAATTAGAATTGTAAGCAGGGGTGTATTGAGTCCGATCGACCTAGCTGCTTCTATTTGTCCCCTGGGCACGGCCTGCAAGCCACCGCGCACGTTTTCTGCCAAGTAAGCTGCACTGAATAGAGTCAGTCCAGCAATCGCTCTAATTACTCTATCCAATTTCGGATATTCGGGCGGCAAGAAGAGTTGCAGCATCACTTGACCTAAAAACAAAATGCCAATTAATGGTAAACCGCGAATAACTTCAATGTATAATGTTGATAACAGTCTCACAACGGGCAAAGAACTTTGTCTCCCTAGTGCTAGCAATACTCCCAAAGGAAAGGAAAGCACAATACTAATAACTGCTAAAAACAGCGTCAGCACTAAACCGCCCCAATCATTTGTTGACACTTCGGTCAAACCCAACCCGCCTTTAATTAGCCACAAAATTATTGGGAAGGAAAGAACCCAAATTCCCGACATCCAGTCCATGATTTTTGGGTGAATTTGCCTTCCGATGGCATAGCTGGCGGCGGCTACACTAATATTTGCTAGCAGGTAGAGGCGAGATGTTAGGTCGATCGGCGAAATGACCGCACCCACGACCGCAGCACCAAGTATAATTAGTAAAGGCGGATTCCAAAGACGTTCTTGCCGCTGAATGTTTCCCCAAGTTAATCCTCCCAACAAGGCAATTATGGCCGTTACTATCCACAGCCTCCAGTAGGAGTCGCGGGGAAATCTGCCGGCGAAAAATAGCGGCAAGTTAGCTTCTAACACGCGCCACTGAGCTTTTGTTGTTGCCCAAACGATAATTCCTTTAATAGTTTGGAAGGCGATAATTAGGCAAACTACTGTCAGAATGCTGTTGTACCAGGTACTAAATAGGTTTTTGCGCGCCCAATTCCAAGGAGTAGGCGATTCGGTGGCTGGGGGCGGTAATACAGGTATTGTTTCCATTTTATTTGTTGGTTATTAATTGTTAATTATTAATTGCACTGGCTAAAATGCCTAAAATTTTATTAACCTCGGTGAGGTAATACTCGGTTAAATCTATTTCAATTACTGGGTTTTTTAATCTAAGAAATTTCCAGATAGTTCCGCTAGTGACAGCGCCATAAATCGCAGAAATTTCGTTTGCTTGGCGCTCATTAAATATCCTGGCTGCCAACATTTTCGCTACGCACTCTCCCAATTCACTATTGAGATTTTCCGGTTTTGCTTCTACAATTATAATGACTGGTGCAACAACTAACAAAAGTCCTGATGAATTACCAATCAGAAAATCGCAACTACCGTCTAAGCCTCTTTCGGAGTCAACATTAAAGTCAATACCGGAAAATAAGCTAATTCGATTTTGTAATTGTTCTCTAAGTTCAATTAAAATTGGTGCTGTAATCATTTCAGCGCGGGATTTCTGGCTGTTACTTGCCAGACCTAACGGTACACTGCGCTTGAGAGTTTCTGCTAGTAGTTGGCTGCATTCTAAGTTGGGTTCTTTGCCAAACAAATCGGCGACTTCCGAATACTTTAATTCAAATGTTTTGACTGCGCCTTCTAAACTAAAATCACTGTACACCATTTTTCTCTTTCCTTTGGTCGCCGTTGTAAACTTTTCAACATTAACTCTTTACCTTTCCTTGATTTGTACAGTTTTATTGTACCAATTCATGAACAAAGAAACTATCAAACTAATTGTTAGATATGTTACCATAATAATTAACATTGCTTCGATCGCCCGACCGGTCTGATTCAATGTCGGAGACCCCACCACAAAGTAAACGTCGGGATAAGCAACCGCAACCGCTAAACTCGAATTCTTAGCTAAATTCAGATACTGACTGGTTAAAGGCGGCACAATCACCCGCAAAGCTTGTGGCAAAATTACCATCCGCATCATTGTTCCAGACTTGAGCCCCAAAGACTTTCCCGCTTCCCACTGGCCTCTCGATACTGACTGAATTCCGGCCCGGACAATTTCTGCAATGTAACTGCCAGTATACAAGCTGAGTCCTGTCACCAATGCTGCAAATTCTGGAGTGAATTTTAATCCTCCTTCCAGTTGCAATGCTGGTGTCAGGCGGGGGAAATCTAGACGAAAAGGCAGATTTTTGGTAATAATCCAAGCTAAGATTGCACTCAGCCCGATCGCACCTAGAGCCCAAAACAACTGTCTTCCCGGCTTAGCTTCTTCCAACATCACCCGCGCCCGCCACATCCACAGCCCCGCCGCAGCCAAAACTCCGATAGTTAGCAAAATCAACCAAATCTCAAAACCCGGCAAAGCCACAGGCCAAGGTACAGCAATGCCCCGATTTGTCAAGTAAATCGGCCCGCGTAACTGCTGATTGTCTTCCAGTTTTGGCAGGGAAATGAAAACTGCAAAATACCAGAAAAATAATTGCAACAACAACGGCGTATTTCGCAGAATTTCTACGTACAAACCAGCCAAACTCCGCAGCAGCCAATTGTCCGAAAGGCGCGCAATTCCTACAGTCAAACCCGCAACTGTTGCGAAAATAAGGCCGAGACCCATCACCCGCAGCGAGTTAATTAAACCGACCAAATAAGCTTGTCTGTAAGTGTTTTCGGGACTGTAAGGAATCACGCTTTCGCCGATGTCAAATGATGCTTGGGAATTGAGAAACTCAAATCCAAATGCAATCCCCAGTTGTGAGTAATTGGCACTGAGATTGTCCCAAAGAATGGCGATCACAACTATTACTAAAATTAGAGCGATCGCCTGTCCGGCTATTTTCCAGAAGCGATCGTCCCGCAGCAGTTTTGATATATCTTTAAATTGGGGCAATTTATGCGATTTGCCCGGTTGAGGTTCGGGGTTCATAACTTAAATTATATTTGATAAATCTGCTGGCAAATCCAGGCGAGATTGAGCTTTGGTGCGTGACTTGATAGTTACTATATCGGCGATCAAGATTTTTCAAGTCACGCACCATACATAGCTTTGGTGCGTGACTGTTAACTGTTAACAGTTAACAGTCAACAGTCAACAGTTAACTAAAATTAACGGAACGGCGGCGAGTAAAGCAAACCGCCATCTTTCCAGAGTCTGTTTTGACCCCGTTCTAACTTGAGTGTACTTTTGGGGCCGAGGTTGCGATCGTACATTTCCCCGTAATTCCCCACTTTCTTCACAACGCGGACTGCGTAGTCGTTCGGGAGTCCCAAACCTTTACCTAAATCTCCTTCTGTTCCTAGCAAACGTTTGACATTCGGGTCTGTAGTGCTTGCCACAATTTTGTCTACATTTCCCGAATTAATTCCCAAATCTTCAGCTTCTATCGCCGCGAAAACGATCCATTTCACCGCGTCAGACCATTTAGGATCGCCGCTTTTCACCGCTGGGGCTAACGGTTCTTTTGACATCACGATCGGCAAAACAACATTATTCTCGGAATTTGGCAGAGTTGTGCGCTTAGAAACAAGTTGCGATCGATCCGCAGTAACACCTTGACAGCGACCTTCTTGATAGGTAGCAAAGGTAGCATTCACATCTTCAAACACCACAGGAGTGTATTTAACTCCTAATTTTCGCATTTGGTCAGACAAATTTTGTTCGGTGCTTGTACCTGTCTGCACGCAGATAGATTTGCCCGCAAAATCTTTTAAACTTTTGATACCGCTGTCTTTTTTGACCATGATGCTTTGAGAGTCATAAAAGATCACCGGGGCAAATTCCAGTCCAGTAGTGCTGTCGCGACTCGCGGTGTAGGTGGTATTTCGGCTGAGAATGTCGATTTCTCCCGCCTGCAAAACTGTAAATCTATCTTTAGCGTTGAGCTTTCGGTACTCGACTTTTTCGGGATCGTCAAATATTGCCGCCGCCACAGCCCTGCACACATCCACATCCAGTCCCGAATATGTGCCTTTTTCGTCTACAAAGCTAAAACCCGGCAGTTCGCCGCTGATGCCACAAATCAGTTTGCCGCGGCTGACAATTGTATCTATCCGGCTGGAACCTTGTTGCGAGTTGCCACCTGCGGCAGTTGTTGCTGTTGTTTGTCCGGTTTGTGCCGATCGATCCCTACAAGACGCCAACGGTGACACAAGTAACACACTTGCTAGTAGCAGAAATCCCCATTTACGCATAGATTTTAATAGAACGCTTTCCTGACAATACTACCTTGTAGCTGTCGAGAACTGTGGCGATCTGCGATATACAACAGCCTCCGCCTTCAAATTAGCCATTCTGCATCCGGTGCTGCACAGCGACAACTGCACCGACTACCCGCCTGTTTTTTTTAGCACGCTGGGAGCCCAGAGTTAGAAACCCGGTTTCTGGCTGGAGGCCTCGTCGTCAAACCCAAGATTTATCCCTGAAACCCGGTTTCTTTTCTGCTATTTCTGCCCAGCGCGATCGATCTTCGCCCTTCCCTGGAATATTTATCCGATTTTGATTGAATCCGCTCACAGTAGCTCTGGTGCTAGCCGCTGCTCAGCTAAATCGCGGATTAGGGACAGCCGAGACTGGATGTATTCGTCCAACAAATCTGCTTCTTTGCAATTAAGCGCAGAGTTGGTCTTTAACTGTTTCAGCAGCCACTGTACCAGGGTGGCATCGTCTAAATTGACTAACAGAGTAGCTTGGGTGGTCTCAATTAATGACCAGAGTTGGCGTAACATGACTGGAGTCATAAAACCTCGTTGAGCGTAAAGACGCACTTAATGGGCGGGCAGAGCGAAAAGCTGGTCTTGGTGTCTCAAGCCGATAGACGAAAAGCACCCTCATGTCGATCGGCTTAATGATTATTTTATATTTGACCAGAATAACTTAATACAGTAGTGTCACAAGTTACAACACACAAGATGTTATAAGAGTTCCCAATTCCTTCACATTGAGATAAACATCTTGATAAAAGATTAAAAATCTTTACACGCGATCGAGCGCGGGGGCTGCCAGGAGCTGTCTGCAATCGGGTACTCCTGCCCGGTTCGCCAGAAAATTAATTAAATTAAAGGGAAAAGCTCGGATAGCCTATGTGGCAGTTCGGGTTTTTGGGTTCTTACTGGGGGAAATTTCGGCGATGCTGCCGATCCTAGGTCGGAAAAGTCTCATATCCTGACCTAGCTGTAGCGGTTCCTATTTTTTTGTAGCAGCCTGTAGTTGCTTCTGAGCAAGCTTCTCGTAGGATGGCAATTTGTGTTTTTTGAAAAGATTAGCGGCCTGCTGGAAGTCAGCTCTAGCTTTGTCCTTAGCTCCCATCCGTTCATGAGCATCGCCACGATTTAGATAGGCGATCGCGTCATTGGGTGGGAGTATGCCGACTTTTAAGGTTCCGTTAAAACAGTCAATTGCAGATTCCAGTTGTCCTAGCTGTGCGTAACTCTGGCCAATTTTAAAGTTAGATTCTGCCGATTTTTGAATTAGTGGACGATGCTTGTCTCGAAAATCCTCAATCTCATCCTTGCTGTAAAGCGAACTGTCTACGTCCATTTCCTCTGCGCGACCATCTGCAATCGCTTCGTTTAACGCAGCGGCTCCCGCTTCGTTGTACTTCTGAATGGCTTCCTTGTGTTTTCCCGCTGCTGCTAATTTGTCTGCTGAGGCCTCCAGACTATCAGAACTTTCGGTGATTTTTCGCCCTTCGCTTTCGGTTAGCGCATCTGCGTAGCAAGTTTTTTCCAGACCTGGCTCAAGCTGAGTGGTTTCAGCTTCTTTGTCCGAAGTTACTGGAACTGGGAGTGGGACTGGAACGGGAACGACTAAACAGCTATGACAAGTTAGGAGTGCGATCGCGAATGCCGTTGTTTTGCCAAAAGTGGACAGGTTGATGTAGGCGGCCATGTTTTGAGGAGTGATAGGGGGTATCAATATTTTCTCAGAACACCAGACAAAGTAAAATAGCGCTCGCAGCCCGCCAAGTATTTTATTTTTGGCGGGCTGAACATTTAAAACTCTATTATTTAATTTGGCTGCATTTAGGATGCCTCGAGCTTACTCAGTAGCCACCAACTTTTCAACCCCCGCCAGAATTATTTCTAATTCAGCGATGATTTTTGTAGCCCCCTCCAAATCATTTGATTCGGCCAGACTTTGAAGCTGATCTGCCATATCGGGCATTAACCGCACCGCCGCCGTAGCGCTGACACCTTTAATTTGATGAGCGTGGCGCGCCAGTGTCTCCATATCTCCCGAGGCAATCGCCCCCTTCGCAGCTTCTAAATAACTACCAGTATCCACCACAAAAGCTTGCAGTATTTCCCGCTCAAACTCTAAATCAGCGCCCGAAATTTCGTGCAAACGTGCCATATCGACTACCGATTCGATATCTGGCTCAGAATTTTGAAGTTCCTCGCCATTAAACTTGGCAGTTTCAATTTTTAGCTTGGCCGACCAATTTTCTAGTACGGCTTTTAACTTTTCGATCGAAATAGGTTTGCTAATATAATCGTCCATGCCCGCCGCCAGACACTTTTCGCGATCGCCCTTCAAAGCATTCGCAGTCATCGCAATCACCACCGTCTTTTGATGCGGCTGCATCTTACCAGCAGCAACATCTGCCGCTTCTAGGCCGCGCAATTGCAGCGTTGCTTCGTAACCGTCCAAAACCGGCATCTGACAGTCCATCAACACAATGTCATACTTTTTCAGAGCAACCATAGATAGCGCCTCTGCACCGTTATTGGCGACATCCGCCGCGCATCCCAAAACTCTGAGTTGATTCAGGCCAACTTTTTGGTTGATGGGAGTATCTTCCACTAACAAAATCTTTAAACTTGCTAAGTCTCGGTTGTCAATAGCCGAGGCTCGATTGGACGTTGGATTTGCCTGCGACTCATCAATCAGCATACTCGGGGCGATCGCATTCGCCAAGCAATCAAATAGTCGGTGAGCTTTCACAGGTTTAGTTAAATAGCCGCTAAAACCGCTATCTACCAAGCGTTTCGCCTCTGCAAGCTGAGTCATTGAAGTCAGCACCACCCACTTTGTCTGCTGCATTGCCGGCTCAGAAATCCTCAAGCGTTCGAGACTTCCCGCCACCATTTCCGGCAACTGAATATCAACCAAAACGATATCGTAAGGGGAATTAACGCTGACAGCTTTGTACAGAGAGGCGATCGTCATCCAACCGTTCTCAACCTCCTCCACCTCCATTCCCCACAAAACAGCCATTCTCACTAGCACTTTTCGCACTGTCGGCTTGTCGCTGGCAACTAACATTTTTCGCCCCGCCAGCACAGTTTCAAAATTCACTTCGCACGCTGTCCCGACAGCAGTTAAATTTTCCTTAACTGTCGGCACAGTAAACCAAAAAGTCGAGCCGTGGCCAGGGGTACTTTCCACACCGATTTGCCCACCCATCAACTCCACCAACTCCTTAGAAATAGCCAGCCCCAAACCAGTGCCACCATATTTTCTGGTCGTAGAGGCATCAACTTGAGTAAAAGATTGAAACAGCTTTTTTTGGTCTTCGGGAGCAATCCCAATTCCTGTATCTGTAACTTTAAACAGCAGGAGCATCGAGTCATTGTTTTCTATTTTTAACGGTTCGATATTCTCTAAAATTTTCTGATTATCACTGGCGGCCAATAACCCAGGATTACTAGCATCTGCCACCTCAATTACCACTTCTCCTGCTTCTGTAAACTTAATAGCATTGTTGATCAAATTAGTGAGTATTTGCCGCAACCGCGCTGCATCACCTTTAATTTGCACCGGCACGTCGCTGTCAATCAGTGCCACCACTTCTATACCTTTTTCTTGTGCGGGAGTTGCCAACAAATCCAGCACTTCATTCATACAGATACTGAGGTTAAATTCTAGTATTTCTAAGCGCATTTCTCCTGCTTCCAGTTTGGAGAGATCCAGAATATCGTTAATGATGGAGAGTAAATTTTGACCGCTGAGTTTCAGCGTCTGCACAAAGTCAATCTGTTCGGGAGTAAGATTCGTTTTCAGCAGCAAATCAGTCATCCCCATCACTCCATTCATGGGAGTACGGATTTCGTGACTCATATTTGCTAAAAATAACGACTTCATTCGAGACGCTTCTAGGGCGGCTTCTCGGGCTTGCTGCGCTTGTTCAAAAAGAGTAGATTGCTGAATGGCGATCGCCAACTGTACGCTTAACCTTCCTAGTAAATCCACCTCAGAATCAGTCCAAACGCGCGGGCCTCTGCACTGATGGGCAATCAGCAATCCCCACAACCGATTTTGACTCGTTTCCAAACTCCTTCCATGGGAGCCAATTCTGGGAATTTTCGGCAAATATTCTGTTGCCAACTCCTGACTTTCATCGCCTATAAAAATTGGGACAACTAAATTAGCCCTGACCTGCAAACTAGCAAGTAAATCTCGGTGTTTTTCACTCAAACTGGCAGTATAAATATCTGCCATTGCTTGAATTTGTCCCGCACTATATAGAGATACATAACTTTCCCCAAAGGATGTCATTGGAACTTCTCTGCCCAGCAGTGGCATCCAATCATCCCCTACAGATTCCACCACAACAACCGCTGTTTCGTCGGACTCAAAACGATAAATTACCGTGCGGTCAGTTGCCAACAACTGCCGCACTTCTTGTACAGCAGTGCTCAGAGTTTGAGTGAGGTTGAGAGACTGCCGGACTCGCTGGGCGATCGCCGAAACCAGGCGTTCTTGTTCTGCTTGTTCCCGTAGCATTCTCTCAGCTTTCTTGCGTTCGGTGACATCGCGAATTACCGCAGCAAAGCACAGCGGTTCGGTGGTTTGAGGGTGTTTGACCAGAAAAGCATTCATCACAACATCAATTGGTTGTCCGGTGCCCAAGTGCTGCATTTGCCCTTCTCCTTGCCACTGGCCATGACTGATAATTGTTGGCAAAATCTCTTGACTGAATTTCTCTTTAAAAGTGGGCCCAATATAATCCCATATTTCTGTATCAAGCACTGCCGAAAGATTCTCTACACCCACCAGTTTTCGTCCGGCTTCGTTGACAAACAGCGTTTTGCCTTTCAGGGTAGCCATACCGATAAAATCGCTGCTGTTTTCAATCAGCGACACAAATTTTTGCCGTTCTTCTTCTCCTTTTTTGCGTTCGGTAATGTCGCGCTTGACGCAGACATGACAAATTACATCGTCGGCGTTGTTAATCACAGAATATGCCGCAACGTCGATCGCCAGCGTCTGGCCTTTTTTAGTGCAGTTAGTAATTTCGCCCCGAAAACTTCCAGTTTTCGCTAAACTTTGGGCAATTGCCAAAAAGCGCTCCCCCGCAACCAGCGGCGACGCTTCTGCTTCTAATTCCGCGTCTGTGTATTCTAGAAGCGTTTGGTGAGCGCGATTTTGTTCGAGGAAAAACCCGTCAGCATCGATAATGACGATCGCATCGTTGGAGTTTAAAAATATTTCTCGGTAAAGTTTTAATTTATCCTCAGCTCGCTTACGTTCGGTGATGTCTCTTTTGACGCTTACGTAACAAACTACATCCCCAGCATCATTTAAAACCGCAAAAGCCGAAACCTCGACCTCAACTGTTCCTTCTGGCAAAGCGTTAATAAAGGTCATTTCGCCTCGGTAACTCCGAGTTTCTGCCAAGCTTTGCATTACCGAGGCAAATACCTGTTCTCCCATGTGAGTTGCCGGGGTTTTCCCCCACAATTTCGATGCACTGTAACCCAGCAAAGCCGTGTGAGCTTGATTTGTTTCTAAGTAATAGCCTTGGGGGTCTAAGATCGCGATCGCATCGTTGGATTTCAAAAAGATTTGTTGATAAAGTTGCAGCTTCAGTTCAGCTTGTTTCCGGGCGCTAATATCCGTGAACAAGCCGTAGTAAACTATCTCCCCCGATGCTTGGAATTCTGGCTGGGAAGCTCCTTGCACCCATTTAAGTTTTCCCGACGGAGTGACAATTCTTCCTTCCCACCGCCAAGGCTGCAAATTTTCAGCAGAAAGCGTCACCGAGTTGAGAAAATCATCTCGATCTTCGGAATGAATCATGTCAACAATTGCATTAAAATTCTGCTGAGCAGCCTCTGGTTCTATTTCATACAATTCTCGGCAGCCCGCGCTCACAAACGAGAAGGCCATTGAGCCGTCTGGATGTAAGTCAATTTGATATACCGTACCCGGTACGCTAGCAGTAATTTTTTGCAGTTTGGCTTGGCTTTGATTCCTGGCTTCATCTGTGGCCTGCAATCGACCAATCTCTCTAGAAAAACCCAAAACCCCAAATATATTACCCTCTGCATCGCACAGGGGCACTTTTTGCGTGTCAAAGATGTGCTGTTTGCCACCTTCAAAGACGAGCGCCTGGTAGGGATTGCGAACCCTCTCCCCAGCCAGCACTGCTCGATCTTCCTCCCGGATGCCCCTAATTGAGGGGTTGTGATCGCCAAATACTAATTCCGCTGGAAACCCTAATTCAATATCATCTTTGCCGATAATTTCCTCAACATTTTTCCCCAAATATTCAGCAAAACTTTGATTGACAAAAATGTATCTAAAGTTTCTATCTTTCGCACAAACTATGTCCCCCGCACCCTCGATTAAAGCTCGTAACAATAGTTCTTGACTTTCCGAACCACCCTCAAAAATATTTTGAACGGGTTCCTTGACATTTAGGGTTTTAGCTGCTAATGTATTTAACGATTTGGCACCAATTTGAGCGACAGTGTGGAGCAAACAAAGGTGTTCCAAATTAAAAGCATTTGCCTGCTCTGCACCGATGAAAAATAGTCCCAACAATTCTTCACTTTCATCCGAGTTGGCTGGTGCCATCAAGACCGACTGAAACTGAGTAATTGGTGGGGGAGCGATGTTGTGCGCCCAGTCTTGATTGCCAGCAAGCCATTCACTGCGAGCAGCTTGCAAACGCCCTTCAATTTCGGCTTGGGCGCTAGCACTTAAGGGCTGTAAGTGTTCCAGGTATATTCGATCGTCCGGTAGCGTCAAAATGGCGATCGCCTGTGTGGGAATCAGGCGATGGAGATGTGCCAGACACGCAGACCAAATTTCCTCAACACTGAGAGCGGCTTGAACTTTTGCAGTAAGTTCGTTGAGAACTTGCAGTTCCAAGGTACGCTGGCGGACTTGTGCTTTGAGGCTGGCGGCTAGGATTTGCATAGTGCTCACCAAACTGGTTTGCTTATATTATAATTATTGATTTTTAAACTTTTTCAAACAATCATCTTAAAATACATCCGCCGAAAAGACAACTTTTTTATATTTAAATTACCTTCAACCGATAAAAAAACAAGGGCGCGATCGGGAGCAAAGCGGCACCGCAAAGCACCAGGTTCGCTCCCGCAGCGAGATTGGGCGGTGAAATTATCCCATTAAAATCACGTTATCGATCACATGGATCACGCCGTTATCAGCTTCGATATCCGCAGCGACAACTGTAGCATTTTTCACCTCAAAACCGTCAGAACAATCAATTTTAATCGGCGAACCTTCCAAGGAAGTAACAAAACCTAGTTTTGCCAAATCAGCTTTCATAAACTTGCCGGAGACGACATGAAACATCAAAATCCTAGTCAGTTGGGGGACGTTCTGCACTAGGGTTGTGATAGTTCCCGGCGGCAATTTCGCAAAAGCATCGTCAGTGGGAGCAAAGACAGTAAAAGGGCCCGGACTTTTGAGCGCGTCTACTAAATTAGCTACTTGTACGGCTGTTACGAGGGTTTGGAACGAACCCGCACCTACGGCAATATCAACAATATCAGGCATTGTGTTTTACCTCATCTGGAAAAAAGTTCTATTAAGTATCGTAAACTGAGGCGGGCAACAATACCTACTATCTTTTTTGAAAAATTGGTAATTCTTTTTTAGTGAGGACTTCAATCCTTCCTTAGATTTTTGATGAAGACTTGAGTCCTCACTACAAACCTAATAATATAGGACTTACCCATGGGTGCTCCGAAACCGGGTTTTTTACGAAAATACTTCGTTAAAACCCGCAGATTAGGTAAAAAACCAGTTTCGAGGTGTCGGAGTGGGTAAGTCCTGTAATAGTTATTTTACCCGATATAATATTACTAACGCCTTGGCAATTTAACCGCGCCGGGGTTTACAATTGGTACAATACTGCGGTCGATTGTTGTGATACCCCAATTCTCTGTTTCTAAATCTTCTACTTCAGCATTTAGGTTTTCTCCCTTGTGAATGCTAAAACTGCCGTATAAAATTGAAATTTCAAAAATGTCAGTATGAATTAAAGCTGCTTTCCGGTGCGCGTCTTCACCCAAATGAAAACCAATCAAATCAGCTTCAGGATCTTTGACATCTTCAGGATGGAACACCTCCCAACTGATGTCTCGGCAGTCATGAAATACTATGTTATAAGGCAATCGATCGCCTGTCGGATCGTAAATACATTCAAATAACATTTCATTTCCCCACAAAGACACATTAACATTTGTGATGAGGGATGTAAGTCCACCTAAATTAAGCAAGTTGTAGTCATCGGGCATATTAATTACTCACTTTTTCTCCAGTATTGTGCGTCCCAGGAATCTTATTGCCAAATTCATCGCGTGTTTTGACCAAGCTGCCATCTTTGTCAAGACGCAAACCTTTGTTTATTTTTCTGCCATCTGAACCGTATCTGGGAGCTGGGGTGCGTACAACTTCACCATCAGGACGGATATTGACTCGCGAACGATCGGCAAATTCGTATTCAATATAACCCCCTTCAGTAGTTCTGATTTCTGCACCCAGCCCGCGCAAAAAGTCATTAACTTCTTGACGAGTCATTCCGGTTAAGTCTCCAAATTCCGATGCAATTCCATTGCCTCCAACTCCCTGACTCGGCACGCAAGTCTCCTCACAAACCATTGCCTTTTCTAGTTTAGCACAGTTGGAGAAGGGGAGGAAGCAGAAATTCCCAATGACCAATAATCAATTAAAAAAAATAGGGGCGCAGTGTGACCCCTATTAATCAACTAACTAAACTGGCAAACAATTATTGACCGCCGATTTGCACTTTAACCACGCGGTTCTTTTCTACTTCCGCTTTAGGCAAATTCAGGTGCAAAACTCCATTTTTGTACTCAGCTTCTACGCTGTCATTTTGAACCCGTGCGGGTAGGGGAATCACCCGGCGGAAGGAACCGTAGCGGAACTCAGAGCGAGTCATCCCTTTATCTTCACTCTTAGTTTCGTGACGGCGTTCGCCACTGATAGCAACAGCTTCTGCGGTTACTTGTACGTCCAAATCCTTAGCTTCCATGCCCGGAACTTCTAATTTAAGGTGGATGGCTTCGGGAGTTTCATCGAGTTCGGCGGCGGGTACAAAAGCAACACCGTTAGATGTGCGATCGGTTGCCGGTGTCAAGCTATCAAACAACCGATTCATTTCTCGTTGCAAGGAGTCCATTTCCCGCAAAGGTTCCCAACGAATAAGTGCCATAACTAATACCTCGACTATCTGAAGTTTTTATGGTTGAGAAACACTTGACTCAACTTGTATTTAATATATTCCAGCTCCAGAAACAGGGGGATTCGGTTTTCCGCAAAAAGGCCGATCGCATTTCCGAACATTCGCGATCGGTATTGTAAAATCATCCCAGGTACGGGTATCCGATCCAACCCGAACCCAGCAATTTTAGATTTTAGATTCGAGCGAGGAATTCCCATCTAAAATCTAAAATCGAAGGTTCGATTAACTCCACCGCGAATGCTGATAAGAAGCGTAGGTATCAAACAAAGCACCCACCAAACCAAAAGTTAGACCGATCACGAAAAAACCCTGGAGGGGACAGCCGCTGCCGAAAGTAGCTAAGAACTGCAAAATCAGGTCTTCTCCAGAACGACCAACTCCTTGGAGAGCAGGGACGAAGCCGATCAGCGAAAAGCTAGTCAATCCCGCGCCGATTAACAATATGGGGGCGACAAAGCTCAACAGGCTGGTCAGCAGTAGAGAGCGAAGAAAATTGGGGAAAATGCTCATAAGAGTCAGTAAATTCAGCTAAACTGCCGAAAGGTGCAAGTAAACAAAACTTGTCCTTTTCTACGATAGGCAGCGATCGCCCTAAGTGCCCGGTTCTGTCAGAAATCTTAAATGTTATAGAAAAAACTTGTTTAAGATTTGTAGATAAATTTCATTTTTTGCAGTTGTTCTAGAGTCGAAATCCCTTGACCCCTACTACATCTTCGAGCCTCAGTTTGTGGAGTCAGCGGTTGCTGGCAGCAATTTTATTGGGCGGCCAAGTCATGCTGCACTTGCTGAAGGGCAAAATTCACCGCCGCAACACCATCGACCAAATGGCAGCAGTCGGCCCGGAATCTCTGCTGATTGCTTTGCTGACTGCGGGTTTTGTCGGCATGGTATTTACTATTCAGGTAGCGAGGGAGTTTATTAACCTCGGTGCCGGCAATGTCGTCGGTGGCGTTTTGGCTTTGTCTTTGACTCGCGAGCTCGGCCCCGTCTTAACAGCCGTCATCGTGACGGGACGGGTAGGTTCGGCTTTTGCAGCGGAAATCGGCACGATGCAGGTAACAGAGCAGATAGATGCCCTGCTGATGCTCAGAACAGACCCGATCGACTATTTAGTCATTCCCCGCGTCATTGCTTGCTGCTTGATGCTGCCAATTTTAACCATCATGTGTCTCGTCACCGGCATCCTCGGCGGACTGCTGATTGCTACGACGATGTACGGCATCTCTCAAAGCGTGTTTTTAGAATCAGTCCGCAATTTCCTGAGTCTGTGGGATATTTGCAGCGCGGCAATTAAGGCTTTTGTGTTCGGTGGTTTGATTGCTGTAATCGGCACTAGCTGGGGTTTGACCACCACAGGCGGGGCAAAAGGCGTCGGTCAATCGACGACTACAGCGGTAGTGACAGCTTTGCTGGCTATTTTTATCTTGAACTTTTTCATGACTTGGGTGATGTTTCAGGGGACGGGTTCTAGCGTACTCAAAGGCTTGTAAGCTAGGAAACAGATAAAATATGAATAATTGGCAACATTCCTTTACTACCCTTGATTTAAACCCGTGAGTACAACTGCCTCTTCCAGTGCGCCGACAAATACGATCGAACTCGCTCCGAGTTATGCGATTCCCCTAGTCCTGGTACTGGCGGCCGTACCGCTGCTGTTCGTGCAGAAGTGGGTGAGTTTGCCACTTTCTGTGTTCGGCTTGTTTCTGATGTACCAAGCCGCCACCCTCCGGCTACAATTCACCCCAACAGATTTGGACATTTATCGATCGTCCAACTTAATCCGCCGTTTTCCTTACCGAGAATGGCAAAATTGGCGGATATTTTGGCCCGCTGTGCCGATTTTGTTCTATTTCAAAGAAATTAACAGCATTCACTTTCTGCCGGTTCTGTTCGATCGTAAAATGCTACAGACCTGCTTAGAACAGCGCTGTCCCCGTCAAGACTAAAAAAGTTGTTAATTTTAAATTTTTAACTTTTCCGTGCCCTACGCCGAACCAAATTTCCCATGAATTCAGACGAATCTCCAACCCAAGAACCGCAACCACAACCAGCCGCCCCAAGCGGTGCCGGCGAAGTCGATTTACCCGTGAATGAGACGGAGTACCAACTTCTATCTCAAACAGAGGATTTGTGGCTCGACGAAAATGAACTGCCAGCCCAACTCCCGCCAGAAACAGACCCGCCGCTGGGCGAGGAAGATGCCGAAATCGCCCAATTCGTGGACGAAGCAGGCGCAATCGCCCAAATTCCGCCCAACACCGACGATGGCGAATCAGAAAGTTCGATCGCTCAAATTGAGCTTCCAATAGACTCTGTGCCAACAGCAACCGCAGAAACGGTAACGCGCATCCCAGAAAATGTTACCGAACAGTTGGCAGAGAGAGTCAAAGAATTGCAGCAGCAAGAACAAGCTTTGACTGAAAAAATTGCCGCCTTGGAAGCCGACAAAGCCAATGCTATAGAAGCGTTGGGCCAGGCTCAAGCATCGATCGGGCGTTTGGTACAAGACGGCTTGATTCAACTAGATCAGCGCAAACAAGCGCTACAAATCGAAGTAGAAAAACTCGAACGCCGGCGCGATCGAATTCAAAAGGAAATGCGAACCACTTTTGCCGGCGTTTCCCAAGATTTGGCAATTCGAGTCCAGGGTTTCAAAGACTATCTAGTCGGCAGTTTGCAGGATTTGGCCGCCACCGCCGAACTCTTAGATTTGACGCCACCAGTGCAAGAGACACCCAAGCAAATTCCTGCGGAGGAGTCTCAATCCTCAGCACCGGTAAATCCCAGATTTTCCGAACAGGGATTTCAAGAACAAGCCAAACAAATTCGCCGCACCCTCGATCAATACCGCACTCTCCCAGACTACTACGGCCCGCCTTGGCAACTCCGTCGCACTTTTGAACCCATCCACGCGGAACGAGTTTCTAACTGGTTTTTCACTCAAGGAGGAAGGGGTGCTTTGCGGACTATGGGTTCGCGCTTGCAAAATATCTTGATTACTTCCACAATTATTTCTGTACTCAGAAGCGTCTACGGTGGACGGGTGCGGACTTTGGTGCTCGCCAACAGTCCCGAACGTTTGGGAGAGTGGCGCCGGGGTTTGCAGGACTGTTTGGGCATTACTCGCAGCGATTTTGGCCCGGAAAGGGGGATTATTATGTTTGAGTCGGCGGAAGCTTTGGCTCAAAAAGCCGATCGACTGGTGAAAGATGGCAAATTGCCGCTAATTGTCATTGATGAAACTGAGGATTTAATTAGTTTGTCAATCCTGCAATTTCCGCTATGGCTGGCATTTGCTGCTGATCCGCAAACTTTGACGACTGCTAAGGATTTTTGATTGGGTAATGGGTAATTGCTAATTAGTAATTGCTAATTAGTAATTGCTAATTGCTAATTATGCTAGGGGAAAGGTTGCAAATTTTAAAAGTACACGAAATCTCAAATTAAAAAATGGCTAGCTGGATAATTTTAAATGGCGCACTGTTAATAGCAGCTTATCTGCTGGGTTCGATTCCTACTGGGTACGCCTTGGGGAAATGGATGCTGGGAATTGATATTCGAGAGGTTGGTTCTGGTTCGACTGGTGCGACTAACGTACTGAGGACTTTGGGGAAGTGGCCGGGGTTGGGGGTTTTGTTGGTTGATGTGTTGAAGGGGGTAAGTGCGATCGTCCTAATCCGCTACATTTATTCTCTCAGTTTTACCCAGCAGCTAGCAACCGCCGCCGGTTTAGAAAATACTGCAACTGTCATTCCTTGGATGGCAACTTTGGCGGGTTTCTCTGCTGTTTTGGGTCACAGCAAATCAATCTGGCTGGGGTTTACTGGCGGCAAATCTGTGGCGACGAGTTTGGGAGTTTTGCTCGGTTTGTACTGGCCAGTTGGTTTGGGAACTTTCGGAATTTTCGGGATAGTATTTGCGGTATCGCGAATTGTCTCTTTGAGTTCGATTATCGGGGCGATTAGCGTGGCTGGATTGATGTTTGCTTTAAATCAGCCGCTAGCTTATGTATTGTTTGGCATTGCGGGCGGTGTGTTTGTAATTGTGCGGCACCGGAGCAACATTCAGCGGCTGTTGAATGGTACGGAACCGAGAATTGGGGAGAAATTGGAAACAGCAGCTAGCGATTGATCGGTAGTATTTTTGTACCGCTGGTTGCAGATTACCATTTCTCTGTCCAATCTTCGATTTAAGCTTTTGCAGGAGGCATTGCAGCCCATTATACAGCTTAGAATCCCTGAACCGAGATAATACTCCCTTGAATCTCAGCCACTCTTACATTTGCCACAAACCCTACTATGTCACCGGAATTCCTAACTTTAATTAGAGTGCCTTGACTCTGTATCGGTTGAAGATCGAATGCACCGGGCGGGACAAATGGTTTGATACTTTCGGGTGCATCAAACCCATATAAGAGTGTCACGTTTGTCACGTATTGCAAGTCTACATCGCTAGCCGTCAAACCGCCTGCCAATCCAATTCGATCGGCACCAACTCTGAAACCTCCAATAGCATCGGCATTATTGACATCTGTAACTCCGGGTTCTGCTTGGAGGACGTACAAGTTGCTGCCCCCGATTTTGATTGAATTATTTTCATTCAAGGCAAGTAAAATGTCGCGACCCAAACCTCCTACCAGAGTGTCATTGCCGTTACCGCTAGCTAAGAAATCATTGCCTCTACCGCCCAAGAGAATATCGTTTCCCGCACCACCCGTAAGCAAATCTGCATCTTGACCGCCGCTGAGAGAGTCATTTCCCTCATCTCCAGACAGAAAGTCTTTACTTTTTCCTCCGAATAAAGAATCGTTGCCCAACTCGCCGCTGATAAGATCTTCTCCTTCATTGCCAAATATCAAATCATTAGCTGTTGAGCCGGTGACTAGATCGTCACCTCCGAGCATCCAACTTCCCAAAGGAAAATTAGTTGCATCTGCGATCGACAAAGTAACGACTTCGGATGTATTGTCGCCAATTAATCGCCGCTGTTCAGACGGATCGGGTTTTAAAGCCATAAAAAATCTCCGCGTAAAATCTCAGATGCCAAGATTATTAAATAAGCCACTCTCAAAATCAATTCATATATTCATAACTTTGAGTTCATAAAAGTCATAACTTTGAGTTCATAAAAGTCATATTTGTGGTAATATCGACACCAACGAGTGCAGCGAGTCGAGGGGATAGAACAATTTATGTGTCTGAATCCAGGGGATATTCTGCGCGATCGCTACCAAATTATCGGTCAATTAGGGCAGGGAGGATTTGCCAGAACCTATACGGCTAACGACGCTTTAGGCAGCCCCGAAAATCCCCTGTGCGTCGTCGTTAAGGAAATTGGGCCTCCTCAATCGAACGAGCCCGATGTTTTGCACAGGGCACAGGTGCAATTTGAAACAGAAGCTGAATCCCTGATATCTCTGGAGCAGTGTTCGCGCATTCCCAGGTTATTCGAGCACTTTCAAGAACAGGGAAGATTTTACTTAATTCAAGAATATATTGAAGGAAATCCGCTGAACAAAGAGATCGGTTTAGGCCGGCAGTTTAGGGAATCAGAAGTTATTGATTTATTGCAGGACATTTTAGAAGTTTTAGATTGCGTCCACAAAAAACATATTATTCACCGCGATATTAAACCGTCAAACTTAATCCGGTGCAACCGCTCCGGCAAAATTGCCGTGATTGACTTTGGGGCAGTCAAAGGTATTAGCAATTTGGCGATTCAGGGCGGTCAAATAACTCAAACTCGCGTCATCGGTACAGACGGTTATATGCCGGCCGAACAGTGGAAAAATCAGCCAAGATTTAACAGCGATATCTATGCTGTGGGAATCATCGGCATTCAAGCGATCGCAGGTTTAGATATTGAAGACTTTTTAAATCATAAAAAAACTGGGGAACTCGTCTGGCACTACTCAACCCACGATCGCTCGATGAGAAAAATTAACAGCAAACTGGAAAAAATTTTAAACAAGATGGTGCGCTACCACTTTAACGATCGCTATCAATCCGCTGCTGAAGTGTTACAGGATTTGCGATCGGTGGTGCTATCGCCCTCACCGCCGATTGAGACTGCGACGCAGGTGGGAGTGGAATATTCGATCGCCAGTGACAGCAGGACACCTGTGGACTCAAACCCTCGTTTAGTCCTCCCAGATAATTTAAGTGCCGGAGAAAGAATTCTCTTTACCAGTTCTCGTCCTCGGTTAAAGCAAAGAGGAGTTGAAAAATTTGCAGCTTCAAATGCAGAGCAAGCTTTTAATTTATTCAAACAATCGTGGCATAAAGAATACGGCAAAGATCCAGAAACTTTAGTTTACCTGAACAATGCTTTTCTGGAGGCCAGCAACGCTCCTTATTACACAATTGCTGTAGCCATTCCCATTTGTGGGAGAAAGCCGGATAGTTTTGCTCTGCTTGGTGCTCAGGCCAAAGAATTTCTGCGCGGAGTGGCTCAAGCGCAAACAGAAGTTAATTTGGGACTGTCCCATGCTAGCGATCGGGACTTTCCCGGTCGAGGTTTTTTACCAAGTCAAGCCATTAACGGCAAAGGACTTAAAGTAATTATTGCTGACGATGGGAACGATGAAAGAAAGGCAAGACAAAGAGCAATCTCACTGGTAAATCAACCGGAGATTTTAGCAGTTGTCGGTCACGCTAGCAGCGAGATGACGATGTACACGGTAGATATTTACAATAACAATAATCTGGTTTTGATGTCTCCGGGTGCAGCCACGGAAGAGCTGACAGATGAGCCTAAAAAATTTTTCTTTCGGACTCAATATACGAGCAGTTTAATCGCTAGAGATTTAGCGGACTACCTCCTCGCAAAAAATCAAAAACAAGTAGCAATTTTATACAATCAGGAAAGCCCATTCAGCGCATCTTTTAAGGAAGAGTACACAACGTATTTTCGAGACCGCCAAGGGGGAAAAATAGTCTGCATTCGCGATTTCGATTTATTTGAAACAGACTTCAACGCCCAAAGAGCGATCGAGGAAATCCACGCGAACGCAGAAACTGCGATCGTGTTAGTTCCAGACCCTCATGTTAGGGGAGCCTTAAACAGCGCATTTGAGATAATAAAACTTAACGCAGATCGCAATTGGATTGCCGGGGCATGGATGCTGATGTGTCCGCAAATGTTAGAATTTATATCTGGGCAACCGCAAAGGTTGTTTAATAAACTAATCCTTTCTGTCGGCTGGCATCCCTTAAACAGCCCCAACAAAGAATTTCCTCAACAGGCTCGCTCGCTGTGGGGAGAAGAGGGAAATACTCGTATAGCTTCAGGTTACGATGCAGCGCGCGCACTCATAAAAGCATTGGAAATGCAGCAGGAACCCAGTCGCGAAGGAATGCAAAGAACGCTTTCATCTCCTGATTTTAGGGCTTGGGGAGCAACAGGAACCATTCAGTTTAACTCGCCGGAAAATGGCGATCGAAAAAATCATCCCAGCGAGTTGGTGCATATTGTAGAGTGTCGAAAAGAGCAGTTCGGCCTCGCTTTTGTTCCCGTCAAGTATCCGACAGCGGCAGCGGCAGGTTTAAAGTGCGATTGAACTCATTTCGGATTGTTTCTGTGCGTCCTTCCTGACTTATTTCCCTAATTCTTGAGAACGCAAACAAGCTGCTTTCACTGCTTCGATCAGCGCCGAACGAAAGCCGTTACTCTCTAATTTAGCAATTCCCGCAATAGTCGTGCCGCCGGGACTTGTAACTTGATCTTTCAATTGTGCCGGGTGCATTCCCGTTTCTTGCATTAGCTTCGCCGTACCGAATACAGTTTGCAAAGCTAATTGAGAGGCGATCGCCCGTGGCAAACCTGCACAAACTCCGCCATCTGTCAAGGCCTCAATCAAAACTGCTACATAACCAGGCCCAGAACCCGAAAGCCCCGTCACCGCATCCAGCATACTCTCAGGTACTTCTACCACTTCTCCCACGGCCTGAAAGATGCGCTTTACCAATTCTAAATCAGCCGGTTGAACAAGTTTTCCTGGAGCGATCACGCTCATTCCCGCTCCTACCGTTGCCGGGGTATTCGGCATCACACGCAGCACTCCCCGCCCCGGGAACGCGGGTTCGAGCTTGCTCAGTGGCACTCCAGCCAAAATCGACACTACCAGCGCTTCTGGCTCGGAATTAGCCGTTTCTCCATTATTTCCCTGTTTGCGATCGGCCGCCACCGCCAACTCCAAAGCTACCGTATCAAAAACTTGCGGTTTAATCGCCAAAAACAGCACTTCTGTAGCTGCCGCAACTTCTAGATTGCTGGCTGTTGTTCCAATCCCGTAGGTTTCCGTCAAAAATTGGCGACGTTGAAGTTGTGGGTCGCTCACCAATATTTCTGAAGGCAAATAAACTTTTTGTGCAATTAAGCGGGATAAGAGAGCCTCTCCCATTACCCCGCCGCCGATCGTACCAAATTTTATGTTTGTCATTAGTCAGTTGTCACTTGTCACTTTTGAGTTATCAGTTGTCAGTTGTCAGTTGTCAGTTGTCATTGGTTACTTAGTTGTTAGCTAATGTTATTAATCCGCAGTGTTTATTCCACAGTTATTAGTTGTTAACTATTGACTACTGACTACTGACTACTGACTACTCACCACTGTCAACTGACTACTAACTACTGACTACTACTGAGCCATTGGAGCTTGTTCTGCCGGCCAGACTGTTGGTGCAGGAGCAGCAGCACGAGGGCGTCCTTGAGCAGGAGGCACTTCGTGAACCACACCAGACTGAGTTCTCACCTGCACGCAGCTAGGCGTAAACAAGAAAATACTTTCGCCAATTCGCTCTTGATGACCGTCAAGGGCATAAGTACCGCCCGCCACAAAATCCACAGCTCTTTGCGCTTGGTCTGGGTCCATCACCGTCAGGTTCAAAACCACAGACTTCCGTTCTTTAAGAGCTCGAATTGCGGCCGGCATCTCTTCAAAAGTGCGCGGCTCCATTACTACTACTTCCGAAATCCCGTTCATAGCTCCAGGCATTCCAATCACGTTATTCATTACTGACCCTACTCCCCCGGTTGGTGCAACGACATCCATACCTGTCGATCCTACTACTGAGCGCTCTCGCATTCTACGATTTTGACGACGTTCTTCTTCGGCTGCTGCGACGGCAGCGGGGTTCGGTTCAGGCGCTTGGTAGAAGTTCTGATAGCGCTCCCCTTCCGTTTCGTCGTACACGTCATCGTACTCAGGCTCATTGTTGATGCCTACAAAATCTCGCAGTTTAGAAAAAATATTCATGATTCACTCTCCTTCACGACTTTGCTGCCCCGACTATACTCGCGTTGCGCGTTAGTCGCGGGTGGCTGACTATTCTATATTTAACCCAAATTGTCTTTATCAGAAGATTTCAATTATTTATCCCCTCCTAGAGCCAAATAAGGTTTGTCCTAGCCGTACCATAGTAGCACCTGCTTGAATTGCCAAATGATAATCTCCCGACATCCCCATCGAGAGCTGCTGCATTTGAATGGAAGGCAAGTTTTGCTGCTGGATTTTGTCAGCAAGTTCGCGGGTGCTGTTAAATAATTCTAGGATTTGCGAGTCATTTAATCCCAGTGGGGGTATTGTCATCAAACCTTGAATTTTGATATGCTGACATTTGTTGAGTTCTGGAAGGTCGGCAAGCAGTTCTGGAACGCTCCAGCCGTATTTGTCCGGGTCGGGCAACATTTTGACTTGCAGGCAGACTTGGGGAGAGCAGGACTGTTCGCCCGCCAAGCGCGAAAGTCGCTGAGCGAGTTTTAAATTGTCGAGAGAGTGAATCCACTGGAAATGCTCTAGGGCCTTGGCGGCTTTGTTGGCTTGCAAGTGGCCGATCAAGTGCCAGTTGATATCCGGTAAATCTTGCAGTTGGCTTTGTTTTTCGGCTGTCTCTTGAACCTTACTTTCGCCAAAATCCCGGATACCGGCGTCGTATGCTTCGCGGATAGCATCAGTCGGTACCTGTTTGGTAACGGCAATTAACCGCACTGATTCGGGCAAGTGTTGGCGAATGCTGTGAATTCGAGAGGCTATGGTCATGGTTACTCAATGCTGGGAACTGGAGGGAAGGAAAATAAAGACAGTTACCAATTACCAAGTTACTGATTTTCGCTATTGAAATGTGCGCTGGTGAATGGTTTGCAATTGGTCGTACTCGTTATATTGACCGCTGCGACGCAGGGTTCGCAGGCGAATTTCGACCATGAGGCGAGCGTCGGAGCGGCTGATTGGTTCAAATCTCAGCCCGCCCGGGCCGTTTGTCACCAAAAAAAACAGGCGCTGGGCGTATAGGGTGGTAAATAATTCTTGGCTGTCTTCAACCTGGGATACCCTGAAGAGGAGCCCAAAGTTTGGATGATTCAGGTAAGTTTCGGTAGTCATTCACGCTCACAATCGATCAATTTTAGATTAAAGATTTAGATTTTAGATTTTAGTTTCGCTCGATCGCCCGACGGCGTTGTTTGACGGCGGGCTACAAAGGGCGATCGCCGTAGCCGTGCAATAGTCTCCGTCGTGGCTGAGGCTTAATTGCCACTGGCAATTTCCCCAAGCAGAGGCTTGTGCTGCCGCGGTTCCGTGCAGTTGCACATTTGGAGCACCGTTTTGGGAGCGCCGAATTTCCACATCTGCATACCGTATTCCCCGCCATCCCGTGCCTAGAGCTTTGACAACGGCTTCTTTTGCCGCCCAGCGCCCCGCTAGTTGGTTGCAGGAAACTCGATTCATTTTACCTTTAATGCTGCTGTGTTGAGAATTTAGTTGCCCGCAATCCCTTTGTTCGGCGGGTGTGTAAACTTTTTCGAGGAAGCGATCGCCAAACCGGTCTAATGCGGCTTGTATGCGCGGAACATATACGATATCTGTCCCAAGATAGATGTTCAAGGTCTTGGTTCTCTAAATATTTGTCTCCATTACTTTAGCAGGACTATCGCGCACCAGACAAAACTTACTCAAATGTAGGCCCGTGCTCCACACGACGAGCTTCATCAGTCATTCCCAATTCTTCAAAATTCTTCAATCTAAAATCTAAAATCTAAAATCTAAAATCTTAACTGTCCCAACCCCAAACCAAGCGGGCACTCCAGAGGACGATCAAGCATCCGAGGGCGATCCAGTCTCGGATTTTCAATTGCAACTGGTGCCATTCTACACGGTGTCGATCGGGACTGGTGAAGCCGCGAACTTTCATGGCGCTGGCAATTTGTTCAGCTCGCAGGAGCAAGTTTTCTAACAGCCGCTCGGCTATCATCAACCACACTTGAGCGGCGCTGCGAAATCCGAGTTTTTTCCAGTTTATCGCTCGGGTTCTGACCGATCGCACTAAATTTTGTATTTCTTCCAATACTAGGGGAATGAATCGCAAAGATAAAGTTAATGTTAAGGCTATTTCGGTAACAGGCCAGTTCAAGCGGCGCAGAGGCTGCATTAAGTTTTCAATCGCCCCGGTGATTTCTTCGCTGGCTGTGGTAAGGAGGTAGAGGTTGGTGCTGTAAATTACTGTGAAAAATAGGGTGCTGACGTTGATAGCTAAATCTAGGGATTTGCGGGTGATTTTAATCGGGCCTTGTTTGAATAAAACGTAACGGTAGTTTGTGGGTTGGGGGAGTTGAGTTGGGCTTTGGGCTTTGGGATTGGGGATGGGGGAGTTTGAGCCTAAGTTAAAAGGTTTGTACCAGGGTTTGGGCTCTTGACGGGGTGGAAGAGTTGCGGGCTGTTGGGAAAAGGTTAATTCGTCGGCGGGGATGCGGGGCTGGTGTTCTGAGGGGAGTCCGTCGGGGGCGATCGCGCTGAGGCAAAATACTAATAGGCAGAATAGCAGCAGCATTCCCATTTGCTGTTTCCACACGCGCAAGGGAATTGCTGCTGTTAATGTCAGTACGATTAACATTCCTACTAGCATCAACCGCCAGATGGGATTGGCGAGTATTGGCGCAATCAGAAATGTCATCAACCAGGCGAGTTTTACGCGGGAGTCTAGCCGGTGAAGCCAGGTTACGGGTTGTTCTAGGTAGAGTCCTATGGGAAGTGAGCGAAGTAAATCCATCTTGTCGATTTGAGATTTTTAATAATATCAATCAATAGACCTCTTGCATTCATTCCAAAATTATCTGGAAATTATCTGCGTTTGTCTGTGTTTATCTGCCTTACATCTGCGGTTTCTGTATCAAAAAAGGACTTCTACAAGAGTTCTAATTTATTGAACCGCGAAGACGCTAAGGACGCGTTCGGCGAAGCCGTTCCCGAAGGGTAGGAAGACAAAGAAGGAAGAGAAAAGAAAAAAACGCAATTTGCTTATATCATTAAACTGCGTTTTTTCTTTAATCTAGAGTCGAGAATTACTTCACGCGCAGTGCTCTGTTTGTTGTGCTCATTTCGGTGGCACGAACTTTTTTGCCTCTCCAAAGTAGCCGCATTGGTGTACCAGTAAAGCCGAGGTGTTTGCGGAATTGGCTTTCCATGTAGCGGCGGTAATTTTCTGTGAAGCGCTTGGGATCGTTGACAAACAGCGCAATTGTCGGTGGCTGCGATCGCACTTGAGTACCGTAATAGATTTTGCCTTGTTTTCCTTGGCGGGTAACTGGGGCTGAGTGCCAGCTTGTGGCTTCTTCTATGACTTCGTTAATGACTGCGGTAGTGACGCGGCGTTTGTGTTCGTCGGAGGCTTTGTCTACTAATTCAATGATTTTTTCAACTCGCTGTCCACTCATGGCGCTAACAAAAATCATTTCTGCCCAGTCGAGGAAATAAAGTCTGGTTCTTACTTCTCTTTCGTACTCGTAGATGGTGTCGTTGTCCTTTTCTATGGCGTCCCATTTGTTGACGACTATGATGCAGGCGCGACCTTCTTGGCTGATGCGATCGGCTAATTTTTGGTCTTGATCGGTAACGCCGTCTATTGCGTCAATTACTAATAGTATGACATTGGCGCGGCGGATGGCTTTGAATGCGCGGTTGATCCCGAAAAATTCTGCACCGTATTCGACGTTTTTCTTTTTGCGGATTCCGGCGGTGTCAATCAGGCGGTAGGTTTGACCGTTGCGTTCTACTAAGGTGTCGATCGCGTCGCGGGTTGTGCCGGAAATCGGGCTGACTATGGCGCGGTTTTCTCCGAGAAATGCGTTTAACAAACTCGATTTGCCGACGTTGGGACGACCGATAATTGCTACTTTAATTTCTTCAACTTCTGGTAATACTTCTGTGGGAAGGTAAGTAATTAATTTGTCAAGCAATTCGCCGGTGCCGTTGCCGTGAATTCCGGAAATTGGGTAAGGTTCTCCCAGTCCCAATTGCCAAAAGTCGGCTGCTTGGGTGAGTCCTGTATTTTCCGATTCGCACTTGTTGACGGCGAGAATGACGGGGACTTTTTGCAGTCTCAGCCAAGATGCGATCGATTCGTCGCCGCCAGTGAGTCCGGTTTGTCCGTCTACTACGAAAATGGCTGCGCTGGCTTCTGCGAGGGCCGCCATTGCTTGTTCGCGAATTAAAGGCAGAAATTCTGTCTCGTCGTCGAATACTAGCCCGCCGGTGTCTACGACTTGATATTCCCGATCGCCCCAGTATGCTGGTCTGTAAGTGCGATCGCGCGTGATTCCTGGTTCGTCGTGGACGATCGCGTCTTGGGTGTTGGCTAAACGGTTGACGATCGTCGATTTGCCTACATTGGGGCGTCCAATAATAGCAACTATAGGTAGAGACATAAAAGTAGCAGCAATTAGGCTGCGCCGTAATTTTGAGCTTTAGTCTTCTATTGTAAACTAATCTGACGGGAATTTTATATATTGAGCCTGTGTTTCTGTCTTTTCATGCTGTAGGCGGTGTTCTGCCGATCGCCCGTTTAATAAACATCGCACCCTAAAAAATAGCCACAGCCTATGGATCTGCATTCCCAGCCCGACTCTGAGAATTAGAAATAAAACTTAAATAACTCAACCAATCATCTCATGTGTGGTAATTCTTTGATGGTTATGAAGGTAGATATAGGATTTTAGCGATCGGCTATTATTGAAAAAAAGCAGGAGTTTAGTTTTTGACGAAAGCTTAAAACAGCAGCTTAAAAATGGAAACTAAATTTCCCTCAAAGCTCAAAACATTAGGTGGTAATATGGCTGTTCTGCAACTAGAAGACGGTAGAACATATACGGATATCCGGGCGATTGCGAGTCAACTCGCACTTTTAAATATTGAGATCGATTCCCTGCCCACAAACGAAAATCCGGCGTTTAAAGAACTGCTAGTTCAAGACATTCTCAATGTTACAGAAAAACAGCAGATTCTCGCAGCATTTAATAGCGAGTTTGAACAGTTTAAGCGCGCCAGCGGATATAAGTGGTGCGACTTAAAAGTGCTGCATCCAGGTTCGCAGCAGATTTACGCGCTGATGACTCAAAGCCATCGCACTCATACCCACACAGATGCAGAAGTTCTTCACATTTTAGCTGGGGAATGCGTTTTTGGGTTTGTGTATTCTAACGGCTCTCAGGTACAATTAATGCTGCAAGCTGAAGAATACATTAAAGTGCCGGCCAATACCGAACATTGGTTTTATCTCACTCCGTCGCTGTACTTGAAAGCCTTGCAGTATTACACAACTGCTCAAGGGTGGGTTCCTCAGTATACTAACAGGAAACTAAAAATTAAGAACTAAATTTAGGGTGCGCTTCGGCGCACCTTCCTCTATCAAAATAGGCGATTGAAATGGGGACTCAACAAACCAAAACTCTCTCTAAGAGACTAGGATTAAATGCTCTCTACTTCAGTAGGTGCGGGCATTTCAATTTCTTCGCAACGCTGCAAAAGCTCTTCTATTTCCTGGGCTAAAAAAATTACTTCCGGCCAAGAAGAACCGTTAATTAAATCTTGAGCGTGAGCTAATTTGTTTCTCAATGCTTCTGCTGACTTTAAAAAACGCTCTCCGTAGCGTTTGGATTTGAGCCCCAGCCGATCGACTATTTCAGCAGAAGTCAGGATTAAATCTCGCTTGTCGCAGAATTGCAGGTAATCGATTAAGTCAATTGCTTCATTTCGCGATCGCCCCAATTCCCAAAGGTGTTTTGCCGCTAAGATGCGATCGCCCTTAAGCCACTGCTGCCAAGAATCTTGGGGAAAGTAAATCCGCACGATTCGCAATAAATTCATTTCCAAAAGCGTCACCAATCCAAACAGCAGCATCCGCACCGGTGCTTTTTGCAAATCGCCGCAGGTAACGATCCCGTTGATCCTGTTGCTTTCCAATACAAATAATCTCGGTTTTTCTCGCAGCAGGGGCAGCAATTCCATCAAAGGAGTCGAAGCGGCGATTAATTGTGAGGGGTGAAAAATTTGCTGGTAGTCGCTGCACTTGCCTGTCATTAAGTGCGATCGTTCTACATAGCCGCAAACCGTGCCGTTTTCTTCGATACCGAGCACGTCAAAATCGCGGGCTTCCATCCACGATCGCAATTTGGCTGCGTCTTCGCAAGCGGGGACAGCTTTCAACGGTTCCGCGAGGTATTTAACTGTAATGCTGTCTTTGAATAAATCCCGCAAGTCGGCGGAACTAGATTTTAAATGTTTCATCTCATGTCCGGTAATTTCATGAATCGTTGCCCGACAAAATAACAATTAATATTGTAACTACCAGTAAAGACGCCGCATTACTGTGGGAGAATCTCAGTTTTGTAAAAAGCATTTTTTAGAAGTGCGATCGTCCCCCTTGCACTCCTGTAAAATCAAAACTGAGATGCTGTCTTACCGTCTCCCTACAAATTTCATGATATTACTTACTGGCTAATTCCGGGCAATAATGGTTGGCGGCAAGAGTGGTAATAATATCGGCATCCGCAAGAAAACTTTCTTTGACAGTGGGATTTTCGATACTGACAGCTTGCCCGATCGCTCTTAATTTAACTTCCGGCAGAGAAACTCCCGATTTTGCTTCCGCACACATTCTTTTAGCTGCCGCAATTTTTTGACCAGGAACCATTTGGATTGCTTGCAGTAAATTTTCCGTTGCTTCGGGAGAGTAGCTTTTTGCTAAGCGTTTGTAGTCTTCGAGAAATTTCCCATCGTTTCCTGTCAGCTTAATGTCTGATTCTTGAGACGAACACAACAAATTTAAGTTAATTACTTCTCCCACTGAATTGACAAGAAAACATCCTTCGCGTTCTTGGGCGATCGCGCTTTTTGCGCTGGGGAAATTTTGTATAATAAGGGCGGACAAAACAGCAGTTAAACGCAAGTATTTTAGCATGGGAATTACGTGATATATTTAGGATTTTTAACCGCAGAGCAACCCGGATGAATTTGGGTGTTGTTGGGTCACATCGCATCCGGTAAATTTACCCAAATAATTGTAGTGGCGGGTTTCACCAACAATCTGTAATTGTCACTAAAAAGCTACATAAACCTGCCCTCCAAGCTGTCGGCAATTCAACAAACATAATATCAGACGAGCATTTCGTTGTCTAGGGAAGTTTTCATTAACAGCAAACATCCCCCTTGTGTGAGGGAGGAATGTTGGGAACCGGGAACCGATCGAATGTAGTCGCCTGGATGGCAAATTTCCCCTTCTACAATTAAGTCTCCTTCTAATACAAACACTTCCTCGGAGGCAGCGTGTCGGTGCAGGGGAAATGTTACTCCCGGTTCTAGTCGCATCAAGCAGGTAATTTCGCGCTTTTTTTTGTCAATGTAAAGCTTGCCGAACGAGACTCCCGGAACTCCATAAGATTTCCATTGGACATCGTTCGATCGCACGATTAAAGATGGAGCATTGTTCTCCGTTGGGGAGGTAACAATGGGCTTTAAATTGACTGATTCTGCCGGGGTTGGCTGCAGTTCGGCTAGGCGCTGGAACAGGCGGTTTTTGAGGTCGGGTGCGACGGGAACTGGGGGGGCTGTGTAGGCGATCGCGGCAATTGTTGATTCAAAAGCCACTAATTCACTTGTAAGTTCTGCGGATTCTTTCAATTTCTCTGCAAATGCGCCGCGTTCTGACTCGTCGAGGATATCGAGAGCTTGAAGGGCTGCAAGGATGTTATATTCCTCGTCTGGCATCATTTCCATCTCTTTTTCGCCAATAATTGTAATTCCGCCTAAGTTAATTTTAATTTTGAGATTGTCTGCTACCCTCGCACTCAAGATGGATGATTGGAGATGCCATAATTTTAGATTGATGTTAAACAACTTAAATTTTGTTTTTTGACAATCTAAAAAAATTGTTCGCTCAAAGCTTGACGCAATTTGGAAATACCCAACCGAATTCTGGTTTTGATTGTACCTGTCGGGATACCAGTTTTAGCCGCGATCGCCGCGCAAGTCAGCCCTTGGTAGTAGGCGAGTTCGATCGCCTCTTGCTGTTCCTTTGGCAGTTTTTCTAAGGCTGCTTTGACTTGTTCGCTGCGTTCTTTAAACATTGCATCTTCCATCGGTTCTGCAATGCTAGAGATGGGTACCTTCGCATCTTCCAGACAAGCTTCAGCAGCCCGGACTGTTCGCTGGATCGATCGGAGCCGATCAAGGGAACGGCTGCGGGTAAGCATGAACAACCAGGTATCTGCTCGACTGCGAGAAGGATCGTAAGTTGCTGCTTTTTGCCAAATTTGGGAAAAAACATCGATTACCACTTCTTCAGCTTCTTCTACCGAACCCAGAATTTTGTAAGCGAGAGCATAACTGGGACGACCGTAGCGATCGTAAAGTTTAGCTAATGCCGTTTGGTCTTTCCGGGCAATCTGCACTAAAAGCAGCGATTCATCGCTTGACTTCTGGCCTGTCATTTCAGTGTACCCAAAATTTTTGTTTTGACGGCACAGATCCAAAATTAACAATTCGGCGTATATCACTACAGAACATAATTGTAAGTTTGAAGTTGGGGGTACAAGCTGGAGTATGCCTTTTCAGGCTAATTTTGTCGTGATTTGAATAGTAAAAATCCCAAATCATCTTGCATTTTACCACCTGATTAGTAATTTTTTTGACACTTAGCAATCCGCTTTATGCACAACGAATAAATGCCCGGAGCCTGAACAGTCAAAACCGCGCCATTAACTCGTTCCTAAGCTCAGTTCGCTAGCTCCCAAGAAGAGCCTGGAAACTCATATAAGCGATGCTCTGGTTCCACTAAATCGAGGGAGGCTCTGTCTCCGAGGAGGCATTCCCAAGCATAGTCCGGGAACGAGCTAATGCTCAATAACGCACTTTTTTACACCAATTAATCTGGCAGCACAGATCCAAAATTGCCAAACCTTCGTATACCACCAATAGGAGAAGGCTCAGCAACAGCGCAAAAGCCCCACAGGTTGACAGATTTCAACCTGCTGCTACAAAAGTAAAACCCGCGACTGCGGGTTATTTACCATTGATTTGTGCAAAAATTTCATTGAAATAAAGGTGCTAACTGTGAAGCTCACAAAAAAAATTCGCCGAACCATACTAGCTATTGAAGTAGCTCTAATTGCTCTATTAACTCCAGGGATAATTGTTGCTTCCGACCACGACGACGGGGAAGTAGATATCAAAGGTCGCGCTGTAAATTTAACGGACCTGTACGTATATCGCGAAAAAGACCAAAACTCCGGTGCTGCGGAGGGGGATTTAGTATTTACCATGAATTCAAATCCCCGATCTGTAGCCCGCTTTCAATATTATTTCAGCACTACAGCGCTCTACCAATTTCACATCACCCAGGTAGGGGACGTGAATTCTACACCTACTGGACGTTCGGATATTATCTTGCGGTTTGCCTTCAGTCCGCCTAACAATCAAGGTATGCAAGCGGTAGCTGTAACTGTTGTTCGCGGCGGCTCGGAGACTGTTGCTAAGACTACAGTTAACGGCGGGCTAATTGCCACAACTCCGCTGAATTCTAATGCTGTTGTGAATACAGTACCTGTGGGCGGTTCTAACTTGACTGTATTTGCCGGGTTGCGCGAAGACCCGTTTTTCTTTGATGTCGAACAATTTTTCCGAGTTCGCGCGGCAGCTTTGGGAACGGGGCCGCGCACTGCTTTTAAACAACCGAATCAAGCGATCGACTTTACTAAAGGTTACAACGTCAATACAATTGCTGTCCGCGTTCCCAAAGCATTCTTGCAAGCAGGAAGTGGGGCGAATACTTTTGATGTTTGGTCAACTGTTTCCATCAGAGACGGAGCTGGCGGTTTCAAACAATTCGAGCGTTTGGCCAGACCTGCAATTAATGAAGGTTTGATAGTTTCTCCCGCTTATCTGGAGGCATTTAATAATATTCCTCCCAGATTGGATTTGAGCGCTGCTGCTGCTCCGGTGCGGCAGGAAGCTGTTGCTACTCTGAATGCTGTGGATCTTTTGGACGGTCGGGATAATGTCGATCCAAATGCGATCGCCGGAGCTTTCTTGCCCGATGTCATGCGGATCGATACCACAAAAACCAGCGGCTACGCTAGCGCTACAAATGCTCAAGGAAGCTTGATCGGAGGTCGTATGCTGATGGACGACGTTATTGATATCACTCTGGGAGCTTTGGTGGGATCTCCGGTTGGCGATAACGTTTCATATAACGGAACTCCGGGAAATCCGGCTCAGGGACACAAACCTTTAGAACCGAGTTTTCCTTATCTGGCTTTGCCTAATTAGTCATTAGTTATTAGTCATTAGTCATTAGTCATTAGTCATGGCTTATTGGCTAATGACATATCAAAAATACTTTTTTTAACCGCAGATGAACGCTGATTAACACGGATGTATGAAAACTAAAACTAAAGATGAAAGAAAATCGGATATTTTATGGTGGTGGCTGCTGATAGCGGTTCCTTTAGTAGGGATGGCAGTAGTAAATTTACCTCTTAATTGGCGTTTTATTTCAGATAAATTTTCTAACCAAAGTCCCGAAAATCTCGATGGTAATTACCGATATCATTTCTCGGAAAGTTTGAGAAATAATCCCAATCAAAAGGAAACAGTTCAGCAAGAGATTGCGTTTTACCAGCAGCGATTGGCCGTTGATTCCCGCAGCGGTTTGAACCGCGCGGCACTGGCGGGAGCTTATTTAAAAATGGGTCGCGCAACAGGGGAGGGCGGTTGGTTTTTATTGGCGGAACAAGCGGCTCAAAGGTCGATCGCCGATTTGCCTTTTGACAACAAAGGTGCGCTGTTAGTTTTAGCTCGAATTGCTGAGGCAAGACACGATTTTGCTAGTGCTTTGCGCTTTGCTAAACAGGCGGGTTCTGATAATGAAGATGCGATCGCCCTTTCAGTTACATCTCACTTAGCGATGGGTAAAGTGAGCGAGGCAAATGCAGCCGCAGAAGCCTTAGTTAACCGGATTTCCAACTTGGGTTCTCTCACTTTGAGAGCTTTAGTGAGAGAGTCTCAGGGCCGAGATGCTGAGGTTTTGCAGGATTACCAGCAAGCAATGGCGGCGGAGGAACCGGGAGAGGTTGCTGGTTCGGCGCGGGCCCGATCGCTCTTGGGTCGATTTTACGCGCGTCGCGGGCAGTTTGTGCAGGCGAAAGCGCTGTTTTTGGAGGCGTTGCGGTTGGTGCCGCGATACCCGCTGGCGCTGATTTATTTGGCGGATTTGGAGACGCGGCAGGGCAATTATCGGGAGGCGGAAGGCTATTACAGCAAGGTTTCTGCGTATTCTGGTGGGGTTGCGACGGTGTTCGATCGCATTGTCGATCGCGGTATGGCGAGGGTGAAGGATTTGCAGGGAGATGCGATCGAATCCCGGCGACTTCGCGACAAAGCAGAAGCGGGGCTGCGACAGGAACAGGTTTCTGGATCTGGCGGTTTTGGCCACCGGCGCGATTTGGCAAGTTTGCTGCTGGAAAAAGGTCGATCGCAGGATGTCGCGGAAGCGCTGGCGTTAATGCAGGAGGAGGTGAAAATTCGCCGGGATGCGGTGACGCTGGATACTTTAGCCTGGGCGCTTTCCGCCGCTGGGGAATGGCAAAAGGCCGATCGAGTGATGGCGGAAATAGTGCGATCGGGGATTCGGGATGCGGGGATGTTTTACCGGGCTGGTGCGATCGCCCGGACTTTAGGTAAAGATACCGAATCTCGCGCTTATTTTCAAAAGTCCAAGGAAATTGATCCGACTTTTGACGATCGAGCTCGCCAAGCATTGGGCTTGGGAAGTTATGAATTTTGAGATTAACTAATAGCTGCAACTCCCCCAGCCCACCAGGGGTTTCAACCCCTGGCTAAAAGCTTAAGTCCTCTTGCATAGGACTAAAAGATTTCACTAAAAAGTAGAAAATCTTTTAGTCGGTTTCAACCGACTTTCGCTATGAGACGGGGATTTCAATCCCCGGCGGACTGTGGGACTCACGAAAAGATCGCGCGCCGAACAAATCACAACAAAAACAAATAACTCATCCGAAAATCACTAAAAAAACAAGTATTTATGCAGTACAAACTGAACCGACTTTCACAATTATTTCTCCTATTTTCCCTAACACTTTCATTCTTACTAACAACCTCAACCCGACCTGTTTACTCGCACTGGTCAGACTTATCCGTAGCAGAAATAGTAGTCAACGATTTGCAAACCCAAATAACATTAACTTTCCCAACCGGCTTAACAAACTTCGCCGACGACAATCGAGACAGCCAGCTAGAACCTGCTGAAGTTCGCAGCCACCAAATACAGCTAGAAAAGTTTTTCAGCCAACAAATCCGCCTCACCAATAGTAGCAACCTTCAAGGCTCGGTAGCAGTAAAACCGCTGGAAATAGCAGCTAAAAGCGCCAGTGTTATCCAGCAGCCCAATACCCACAGCACCTTAATTTTAGACTACACCTGGCCCGCACCTTCTCAAGATAAAACCCACGGTTTACCAGACTCAATTTCCATCTCCAAATCAGAGAAATTGCGGATTAATTACAATCTGTTTTTGCCCGAAGTTCCGACAGCTAGCTGCCAAGCTACGATTGTACAAGCGGGTGCTGTAAAAAGCTTTGTGTTTACGCCACAAAACCGCGACTTTTTGTTAGCAGGAAAGGAATCTATCTGGGATTCCGGCTGGAGTTTACTGCTAGCAATAGCGGGAGCATTTGCTTGGGGATGCGTGCACGCGATGTCGCCCGGACACGGAAAAACCATAGTCGGCGCTTATTTAGTTGGTTCGCGGGCCACTCCCCTACACGCTTTATTTCTAGCAGCGACGACTACAATTACTCACACTGCGGGCGTGTTTGCTGTGGGCGGAATTAGTTTGTTTGTTTCTAACTTGATCGACCAGGAAAAATTAGATCCTTGGCTGAGTTTAATCTCTGGTTTATTAGTAGCCTCGATCGGGCTTAACTTATTATTATCCAAAATTAAGACGAGGTTGGTAGTGAGGACTGAAGTTCTCAAAAAAATCAAAAGTAAAGTTTTTAATAAAAACTGGTTTCTAAGAACTAAAGTCCTTACTGCGGAATGTGAAGAACCAGTTAATCTTTTGAGTAGGGGAAGTTGGGAGAGAGAATTTAAACCTGTAAAACCAGATATATCTCACCACTACCACGATCACGGAGACGGCCGCCTTCACTCGCATTTGCCGCCGGGTACTGACGGTTCTCCCATTACTTGGAAAAGCTTATTAGCATTGGGAATCTCCGGCGGTTTGTTGCCTTGTCCTTCCGCTTTGGTGATGCTGTTGAGCGCGTCGGCTTTGGGCAATGTTGGTTTGGGAATGACGTTAGTGATAGCGTTTAGTTTGGGATTGGCTTTAGTGCTGAGTGCGATCGGATTAATCTTAGTTTATGCCAAACGAAATTTTGATAAACTGCCAAAACAGATAACAGCAGTCAAATTTTTGCCTGCGATTAGTGCGATGTTTGTGATGTTTTTGGGGTTGGGAATTACCGGACAGGCGATGTTGAAAATATTGGCTGCAAATCAGTGGGTAATTGGCAATGGATAAGCATAAAATTAGGACTCTCCTTCCTAACTACAAACTTACGAATAAGTCTGCTTTTAGATACCCGATTTCTGGAAGAAGCCGGGTATCTGGGTATTCTGTTTTTTAGCCGTTGCTCACTTATCCGGCCGCACTATGTTTATTAATAATTTCGGCTAAATCCGGTACTCCCTTTTCCACGTAATTCTTAGCTGAGGGGCGGAGTTTGGCATAGGCGCCTTTAACCATCGCTCTTGTGCTTTTCTCGACCCTTTTGTCGCTGATTTGGAGCAATTCGTCTGCTACTTCACCTTTTCTTTGGGCTAGATATTCTACTGGGTTGCCATTGTTTACCCCTTCAGCCCACATCGGATCGAGTGCGATCGAGATTTCTGGCAGAAGTTGATCGACGACTTGGGCGCAATAGTCAGCCCGTATCCCCTTGACAGTAGAGTAGGCAGCTTTAAGAGCCATACCACCCAATCCTGGCGCTGCCGCAACTTGTTGGTCTATCAACTTCACACAGTCATCCACAAAAGTTTCTCTGTGGTTTTCATTCAAGAGAATATCACTAAGTCCCATTTTTACTTTCCTTGATTTAATAGTCAATGTGCTTATTAGCTTTGATCTCAATCTGACATCATAATATATCTATTTTGAACTTTTACTCAAGGTTTCCCAAGTTTTTTAAGGTTTGAATGTCTCTATAAGACAGCCTGATGTTGAGATTTGTTTAGTATATTATGGGAATTAATGTTCTATCTACTACTAATTATTGGCCTACGGTTTGTAGTAAGGGCTTTAGTCCTTATTAGGTGATATTAATGAGGACTAAAGCCCTGACTACAAACTGATGAGTTGTGAACACTCACATAGAAAAGAGAAGAACTCGAAACAAATATTATAGAGGCTCTGCCTAAGTCCGATCGCACTTGCAAGTATCTTGCACGTATCATTACGATTGGACGTTCGACTGGAGGGCTGCAGGTACTGCAACGATCGGAAGTTTCTGGGTTTGAGCCGGGCGATCGCTCGATCGCAATACCAAATTTTTCGGTAACGGCGCGGAAGTGCTGAGTCCGGGAAATATGTGAAGCGATAAGGTTAAGCCGGCAGCTAATAATAGTTTTTCTAACATGGCAGTGTCTCCAATACATACGCCCTAGGGCATAATTCCTCTTACACCTACAAGATATAAACATCCTCAGTCGCTTGGTGCGATCGCACGGGCATAGTTTAAGTGACATCTATCACCACGGAGAAGGGGGTGATGGGGATAGGGGGTGATGGGGATAAGGGGTAATGGGGAGTAGGAAAGTGGGGGAGAGTGGAAAATCTTGCCTCGCACTTCTACCGTCAAGATCCGGTGAATGTGTTAAATCCTATACACGGCGCGTTGCCGAACTTGCCCCCAAATCGAGAATTGTCCTTGAGAAAGAAGCCGTTGAGTCTCTCTCAAAGGTAGAATTAGCGCGTAGAAGTTATTTGACACAGCGGAGGTACCGACAATATGCTTGCATACATTCTGGCGTTGGCGGTCGGTCTAGGCAGCTTCAGTATTTACATGGCGGCCTTCTTTTTTCCAGAAGTGCACCGCAAAAGTGATTTTACGTGGAGCGGGGTAGGGCTTTTTTATGCGTTAATTTTATGGGCTTGTGCGGGACGAATTACTGGTGCTCTCCTGCTTGGTCAAATGGCGGGCGTGGCGATGTTGGGCTGGTTTGCCTGGGAAACTCTGACTTTGCGCCGGCAGGTGACGCCCGTTGCTGAGCAAACGCCGATTCCTCAGTCGGCGAATTTGGCTGCAGCAGGCGTGCCGTTTGCTGGCTTGTTTGCCAAGAAAAAAGAACCCGCAGCGAAAAAACCTAAGTTTGTCCGATCGCCCAAACCGAAAACTGATGTGGTTCCAGCACCCACTCTGGATAAGGGTGAGGTAAAGCTAGAGGAACAGGCGGCGATTCCCCCCATAGCTGAAAGTATTGCCGAAAGTTCGATCGAGGCGACGGCCGAAAGTGCGATCGCCCCTAACTTGAAAATTTCCGACTCGAAACCACCTGCAATTGCAGAAATACCAGTGTTTTCAGTCGAAACTCCTGCTGCTGAGACTTCACCAACCCCAGCAGAATTAGCCAGCAGTTTCACTCCTCTACCTCTACCTCTAGAAATTTCAGAAATAGCCGTTGGACCAATTGTGGAGCCAGCAGAGGCTCAGCCAGAGCTTCCACAGCAGCCAGAAGCCGATGATTTTGACGAGGAAACAGAATGGAGGACAGCCGTTAAAGAGTCGCAGGCGGCAGCGGCAGCAGCGGCGGCCCCAACTCCTCCTAGTCCTCCTAAACCAGCTAAAAAATCCGGCGGTTTCGGAAGTCTGTTCGACAATATCAAAAATAGTCTCGGCGGTATGTTGGGACTCGGTGCGGGTAAAAACAAGTCTGATGCAACTCCGCAGACGCCAAAACCTTCAGTGACTCCAGAATCGATCGCACCTGAATCTAAAATAACGGCAACTCCTGCACCGGGTATCGACCAAATTCTCGAATCCGAATTAGCCGAGGCGGCTGCGGAAGTTGCAGCCGAAAGCAGCAACACTGCTGTTGAAACAAGCCAAGGAGTGCCGTTTCCCACCGATGTTGAAGCAATGGCCGAGTTGATGGCGGCAGACATCGCGAGTTCTGACAAAATAGCGGAAACTCCGATCGAAGATCGATCGTCCGCTGAAATTCAGACACCGCTGGCTGCTGTTGGTGAACCGGAAGCAGAAGCCCCTGCTGTATCTCTGGAAACCCAGACACCGCTGGCTGCCGTTGGTGAACCGGAAGCAGCAGCAGGCGTAACGGAAGCAGAAGCCCCTGCTGTATCTCTGGAAATGACTGTGGTGGAAATGGCAGCGCCTGTAGAGATAGAAGTACCGGGAGAACCTGGGTTGAGCGTGCAGGTGGAAACGGTTTCAGTATCCGTGATCTCGATCGAATCCACAGATAAAACACCATCTTCTGAGGGAGAACAACCGGAATTGATTCGCCCGAATCCCCCCCCTTCCACAGATAAAACACCATCTTCTGAGGGAGAACAACCGGAATTGATTCGCCCGAATCCCCCCCCTTCGGAGCTAGTATAAGCTGCTCAAGCGGCCGATGAATCCAAGTCTGAAAATCTATCCGACGAAGATAAGCCCTCATCTTGAGGCTAAAAGCAAAAGGTAGAAATCAGAATTTTTTTTGATTCTGCCTTCTGCCTTCTTACTTCTTACTTTTTACTTTTTACTTCTTACTTTTTACTTCTTCCCTCTTCCCTCTTCCCTCTTCCTTCTTCGCTCTTGGCTCTTCCCTCTTCCTTCTTCCTTCTCTTTTAATATTATGAAAGCAATTATGGTCGTGGGAACAACATCTCACGCAGGGAAATCTTTACTGGTTGCAGCGTTGTGTCGAATCTTTTCTCGGCGAGGCTGGCGGGTAACTCCGTTTAAAGGTCAGAATATGGCCCTGAATTCCTATGTCACAGCCGCTGGCGGAGAGATTGGCTACGCTCAAGCAGTGCAAGCTTGGGCTGCAGGCGTCGCACCTTGGGTAGAAATGAATCCGATTTTGCTCAAGCCACAAGGAGACATGACTTCTCAATTGATTGTCAAGGGCCGGGCGATCGCAAATGTGCGAGCATCTCAATATTATGAACAGTATTTCGATATCGGCTGGCAAGCTATTCGGGAATCTTTAGAATTTCTATCCCAAGAATTTGACATGATTGTGTGTGAGGGAGCCGGCAGCCCTGCTGAGATTAATCTCAAACACCGCGATTTAACAAATATGCGGGTAGCTAAACATTTAAAGGCTCGGACTTTGCTAGTAGTTGATATCGATCGCGGCGGTGCTTTTGCTCACATCATCGGTACTTTGGAATTGCTCGATCGCGACGAACGAGCTTTAATTAAAGGATTTATTATTAATAAGTTCCGAGGACAAAAATCGATATTAGATCCGGGCCTGACTTGGCTAGAAGAAAGGACGGGAATCCCGGTAGTTGGGGTGATTCCTTGGATAGACGAAGTGTTTCCCTCAGAAGATTCTCTCGATTTACTCGATCGGCGTTCTCCCAATGCTCAAACCGACATCAATATTTCCGTCATCCGCCTGCCCCGAATTTCCAATTTTACCGACTTTGACCCCCTAGAGTCGGAAACTTCCGTCACTGTCAAATATGTCAGCCCAAAAGACCAGTTAGGCCATCCAGACGCCGTAATTTTACCAGGCTCTAAAACTACAATTTCCGATTTGCAGGTGCTGCGGCAAACAGGTATGGCAAAAGCTATTCAAAATTATTTAGTAGCTGGCGGTACAGTCATGGGAGTTTGCGGCGGCTTTCAGATGCTGGGAGAAAGTATCACGGATAAAGAAGGCGTTGAGGGAGAAAAGGGAGAATTTCCAGGATTGGGATTGCTGCCTTTGAAAACTGCGATGGCACCGAACAAAATTGCCCGCCAACGCATCGTAACATCTAACTATCCTCAACCGGGTTTGCCAGTTTCCGGTTACGAAATTCATCAAGGAAAAACGCAAATCCTAGAGTCTGATTTGACTGAACCGCTATTTGACGATGCTAGTTTAGGCATTGTCAATACTTCTCAATCAATTTGGGGTACATACCTGCACGGCATATTTGACAACGGAGCTTGGCGGCGAGCTTGGTTAAATCACTTGCGGCAGCAGCGGGGACTCCGCGCGTTGCCTACTGGTATTCCTAATTACAGAGAACACCGAGAAGCTCTGTTAGACTCTCTAGCAGATACAGTGGAAAAGCATTTAGATATCAAGCATATTTTAGGTTGATTAGTTAACTGTTGACTGTTGACTGTTGACTGTTGACTGTTGACTGTTGACTGTTGACTGTTGATTATTGTTTATTATAGTTGAGGTTCAAATTCAATGACAAAAGTTTGTTTTTTACCTGATAACGTGACAGTTGAAGCTGAACCAGGAGAGCTTTTGCTAGATGTAGCCAAACGTGCAGGGGTTTCTATTCCTACTGGCTGTCTCATGGGTTCTTGTCACGCTTGCGAAGTAGAAATTGATGGCGGAGATACGATTTGTGCTTGTATTTCCGGCATCCCTTCCGGGAAGAAGCAAGTGACAATTAATCTGTATGTTGACCCGACTTGGTAATTTGTTAGTTGACTGTTGACGGTTGACTGTTAACTGTTGACTGACAACTGACAACTGACTAATTTTTTTGCCATTCTTGCTGTTTTTTGCGAGCAGATTGCAGCCATTTTTGGGATTCGGGATAAACCGTTGTGCCGGGTTTGACGGATTCTAATTGATTGATAATTTGTTGCAACTGGCTGAGGGAGTAACCGGGATTTTGAGAATTCACATTATTTTGCAAGTTTGCCAACAAGTTTTTAGCTGCTTGCAAAGCTGTTGTAGAATCTTTTTCTGCTTGCAGTCTAATCTGGGTAATTCCTAAATCTTTTTGATATTGAGCGAGTTTAGTTTGAGCGTCGAGATAACCAGGGTTATCGACAGAAATTAATTTTAGTCTGTTAATTGCTTCTTGCCACAATTGTGCTATTTGCTCCCACTGTGCGGCGGGATGTGGCGGTTTTTGCGAGGCGACGGCGGCGGAGAGAGCAAATTCTTTGGCAGCTTCAATTAAGTTGTCAGCCTGCAAAGAACCGGTGGCGACGCCACCCATTGCTTGAAAGTCTCTTTCTGCTGCTTTGAGTGTTTTCTTAGCCGTTTCTCCCGCGAGGGTTTCGGCGGGAATTTGATTGAGTTGGTCGATCGCACTTTGCCAATTTACCGTCGCTTTTTGTCTATCTGCGGCAGTTTTTGCTTCCTGATACTCCTGTTTCGCGGCCTTTAGCGTTTGTTCGACTTGATTTAACTGAGTAAAAGCATTTTTTTGCTGGAAAATTTGAGCCTCCATCCGCCCGACATTTTTGCGGGCGGCTTCAAATTCATCGACTGTAAACCGCCAACGGCAGCGGAAAAAAGAGCAGTACCTCTTTGGGTAATAGCCGAGGAACCACACCGGCAAGGCGTCGAGGTGTTTTTGAGCCTCTTTTGCTTTAATTTCGCCCAAGTCAAAATCAGCAACAGCCGTGGCTTTATTGATTAGTTGATCGGATTGTTCCACAAGGGCGATCGCCTGCCGGTAATTGTGATCCATACTCATAAAACTCGGCAGCAATAATATCGGCATTGTTTTCGCCACGGGCCAGCGAATCATGGGAAAAGGTAGGTTAATCAGCCAAATTATCCCCGCAGCACTTCCCAGCAAACTCCCAGCAAAGATGATTTTACCGAACAATCCGGGCGGGCGGTTGGCTTTGACGGCAGCTTTGAGAGCTTTTTCGCTGAAGTTGGGAAATTCGTCTTTGAAGGTATCGCGGATTTCTTCTCTTGAGGCGAAAGTGCCGTTTTGCGATCGCAACTTCTCCAACCGCTTGATTACCATCCGTCGGTAGACATCACCGGCTAGACTATCAGCCGCCGCGCACTTGTCAACTTCTGCCCGCAAAATTTCAAAAGCTCGATCGGTAAGACGCGCCATAAAACTCACCTATTCCCTTTTAATTATTTTACAGGTTCCCCTATAAATAATTGTTAAAATATATAAAGCCCACATCAAATATCCGACTTAATTTCATGCAGACTGCTTTAATCACCGGTGCTTCTGGCGGAATTGGTGCAGCCTTTGCCGCCGAATTAGCCAAACGCCAGCACAATCTAATCTTGGTAGCTCGTTCCGAAGACAAATTGCAACACCTAGCTGCTCAACTGCAACAGGAATTCAATATTTTGGTCGAAATTATCGTTCAAGATTTGAGCGCACCGGGCGCTGGAACTGCTGTATTTGATACGGTTGTTAAAAAAGGTGGGACGGTTGATTTGTTGGTGAATAATGCGGGTTTTGGCGATTACGGTGTTTTTGCCGATCGCCCGCTTGCGAAACAACTAACAATGGTGCAACTAAATATTGTAGCATTAGTTGAATTATCGCACTTATTTTTGCAGGGAATGCGGCAGCGAAAATCAGGAAGTATTATCAATGTTGCCTCCATCGCAGCTTTTCAACCGATGCCGTACTTGTCGATGTATGCAGCTACTAAAGCCTTTGTTTTGAGTTTCAGCGAGGCACTTTGGGCGGAAAACAAAGATTTAGGAATTGGCGTTTTGTGCCTTTGTCCAGGGCCGACAGAATCGGACTTTTTCGCAGTAGCTGAATTCCCTCAATCAATGGCATCCAGCAGCGGGCAAAAACTCGTTCCTGCAGCGGAAGTAGTGCGAGATGCTTTGAAAGCTTTAGACAAAAATGAGTCTAATGTTGTGACAGGGGGAATTCCCAATCAAATCATCGCCAATATGCCTCGATTGATGCCGCGAGAACTTTTGGTGAAGTCGGTAGAAAAGGTGTTTCGGGCGAAAGCGTAATTACGAAGGAAGTAGTCTAGGGGATTTAACGGATTTAACCTAGGTGGGTTCTAGGAAACTTCGGCAACAGATTGTGGACGAGATTTAACCCATTTAGCCGAGATCGGGAAAAAGGAACAGGGAAAAGAATTCCCAATTCCCAATTCCCAATTCCCAATTCCCAATTCCCAATTACTAATTCCGAGAATTACAAATATCGAGTTAACTGGACTCGATAGCGTTCCTTCTTAGTAACAGCAACTTCCCCAATTTCCAATCTTCCCTTGCCCGTAACAGCAATTAAATCTCCCGACTTGACATTATAACTAGCTTGAGTAACGTCTTTCCAGTTAACTCGCACATCGCCACTATCAATTAAATCGGCCATTTTGCTGCGAGACATTGCGAATCCAGCCGAGGCGACAGCATCCAATCTCATGGATGCTTCAACCGTTGTCATTTCTTTCTTTTTGGGTTCTCTAATTTTGAGTTCGCTCAACTCAATGCGCCGCGTTTGCACAGGAACCGATCGCACTTGCTGCAAACTCATCTCCAAATACTCTACCATCTCGGGCATGACAATGGCCTGCGCGCCGCGTTCTCCCAAAACAATCACATCGCCAGTTTTCTCCCGCACAATTCCCGTACCCAACATCGCCCCCAAAAAGTCGCGGTGAGAAGCTGTATCGAACAAGAAATTGCCAGCGATTTCTACCGCAGCAACGTTAACGCTAGCAGAGTCGATCGGGATATCCGATCGCGCGATCGCAATTCTTTGTCTTTCAGCTTGCGGGTAGCCGCCCCAAGCCACTAATTCCACGTCTGTTAAGCGTTTAAATACCGTCATAGTGTCCGCCAATTCTGGTGGCGACAGAAAATCAGTCTGAGTAACTTCCCAAGTTTTAATTGCTTGTTCCGCTTGGTCGATCGCCCGCGCGACGCATTCGCGGTTTTCAATGCCTTTTAACAGTTCTTCTCTTTGTAACATCAGTTAATGTTAGATTCTAATTTGAAATTGCCAAAAATTGCTGTAACTAAAAAGTCTACTTTTTTAACAGTCACACTACTTTAATTATAGTCTAAAATCCTCAAATAACGATCTTATGATTTTAGTTGCTGGTAAAGCTGATATGATGAGCACGATTATTGTACCAAATCTATGAAGTCTTCGAGTTAAAGTTTTTGCAAGATCTCGATCGAGTATGGCAGCAAAATTGTCCACCCAACTACTTATTCTTCTTCACCCGCAAATACAGCTCTTCCATCGCCTCAATAAACGAACCATCCTTGTGCCAAAACTGTGGAAAATCTCCCTGTTTCTTCACCACGATCGCACTTACCCCACTTTGCACCCCCACCTCAATCGTCTGCGGTAATCGCTTCGCACCATGCCAAAACTCTTTCAGGCTGACCGTTTGCGCCTCACTGGCGATCGCCTGCGTGTAATAGGAATCCACCGCCACAGGGGCCGCTGCATCAGCAGTTAACTCTGCAGAAAGCGCCAAGCCCAAAGGCGTTTTTGCTAATTCGCGGTGCAGCACTTCCTTAGAAAGCCCCCGTAATTCAAACAGTAAAAATGGATCTTTGTCCAATTCGGCCGCCACCAAATAATAAACTCCGGCAATATGTTTGCAGGGATTGCTATAGTCTGGGCAAGAGCAAGTAGTCTTAAAGTCCTCGCGGCTGCTGGGTAAAAGGTGCAATCCGAGGGGTGCAAAAGCCTTTTCAATATTGTCGGGCATTTCGTTGAGCAGCAGCCGAGAAATGAAGCTGGCTTTTGATGCCATTTGGGCGATCGCCATTTGCCACTTTTCCTGACTAATTGGCTCAAACTCAATTTGAGTTGTGTACAGAGGCTCCTTATAAACCCCAAAATAAGGATTAACCGAGCCTCTCACCTGTGCCATCACTAACCCATCATTCATGCCAAAGCTTTTTACCTTGCCGTTTCGTGCATAGGCACGTCCCCGCCCGAGTCGCCCAGAATCAGTAAATCTTTCTAACGCATCGATAAATTTATTGCCCCACCAAGTCCGAGTAAATTGTGACATATTTTTGGGTTTCTCCTAATCTAGAACCGCATTTTTATTGAGCCTAATTAATTTCTTAAATGCCTCATTATCCAACTCAGTCAACCACGACTCATCCGCACCAATAATTGACCCTGCCAATTTCTTTTTGTCCTCAATCATTTGGTCAATCTTTTCCTCCAACGTGCCAATCGCCACAAACTTATGCACAAACACATTTTTTTCCTGTCCAATCCGAAACGCCCGATCCGTCGCCTGATCTTCCACTGCCGGATTCCACCAGCGATCGAAATGGAACACGTGATTGGCTTTTGTCAGCGTAATTCCCACGCCGCCCGCCTTCAGTGACAGAATAAATACCGAAGGTTCAGACTCTGGATCTTGAAACTCTGAAATCATCCGTTCCCGTTTTTCGCGACTGGTTCCCCCGTGGATGTAGTAAGTGTTGTAATGTAGCGTTTGTTTAATATATTTTTCCAACGCGCTTCCCAGTTCTGTAAACTGCGTAAATACCAATAAACTTTCGCCTTCTGCTTTGACTTCCTCAATCATCTCGATCAGTCGTTCCAGTTTGTGCGATCGCTCTGGTGTAAACTCACTTTCATCTTGCAAAAACTGGCGCGGATGGTTACAAATTTGCTTCAGCTTCAGCAGTGTCGCCAAAATCATCCCCTTGCGCTTCATCCCTTCCGTCGCGTCAATTTCTTGTTCTACCTCTTTCACGATCGCTTCATAAAGCGAAGCTTGCTCGCGGGTGAGATTGCAGTAGAGCTTTTGCTCAACTTTGTCGGGGAGATCCTGAATAATCGACTTATCGGTTTTCAGACGCCGGAGAATAAAGGGTTCCACTAATTTTTTGAGCGCTGCCGATTGCGTGCGACTCCCATTTTTTTGAATCGGGATCTCAAACAACTTCCGAAACTGTGCCTCTTTTCCCAAATATCCGGGATTGAGGAAATTAAAAATTGACCATAAATCCAACAATCGATTTTCCACGGGTGTTCCAGTCAATGCTAGTCGATGGGTAGCTGGCAACTTTAAGATCGCCTTAGTTTGCGCCGCTTTCGGATTTTTAATATTCTGCGCTTCATCAATTACTAAGCGATGCCACGCTACGCTGCTCAACAGTTTCTCGTCTTTGCGCGCCAAGGTAAAGGAAGTGATCAACATATCGCAACCTTGGACGGCGGTTTTGAATGCTTTGGCATCTTGCAAACGTTGAGGGCCGTGGTGAATCAGCGATCGCAATTCTGGAGCAAATTTTTCCATTTCCTTTTGCCAGTTACCAACTACGGATGTGGGCGCAATTAGCAGCGTGGGTAGAACCGAAGGTGCGATCGCTTTTTCTGTCTCTTTTGTACTAGATAAAACTTCCCGCTCTTGCAATAATCGAGCAATTACCTGCGCCGATTTACCCAAACCCATATCATCGGCAAGACAGCCATTTAATCCCAAACTTTCCAAATAACTCAACCAAGAAACGCCCCGCTTTTGGTAATCCCGTAACTTGCCCTGAAACTTTGCTGGATCTGCAATTAACTCTAACCGACTCTTATCGTTCAGCTTCTCCAACATATCCGATAAAGCCCGATCGCGTTCAACCTCCAACTGTTCGCTCGCTTCTCCTTCTGCCGTCAACTTCATAAAGTCAATCAGGCTTAAATCGGGATTTTCTTGGCGATGTTTTTTCCAAAACTCCAACATCTCCTGCATCTTGTCTTTGTCCAGTTCCATCCATTGTCCTCGGAACTGCACCAGCGGTGTTTTGCTATTTACTAACGCCTGCCATTCTTGTTCGCTAACCCGTTCACCCCCGATCGCCAATTCATATTGATATTCCACCAAAGAATCCGCCGAAAACAATCCTTTGCCCTTGATTGCAGCGCTATTGATGCCCTTCCCTTTGACTTGCAGGCGAATCTTCGCCCGTTGTCGTCCCTTCGGCGTCCACCAAGCGGGGACAATCACTTTGTATCCGGCATCTTCTAATACCCAAGCGGACTCGCTCAGAAAGGTGAAAGCATCATCTAAGCTGAGGGTAATGTTAACGGGTTTGTCGGTTTCTAGCCCTTGCCAAAGTTGGGGATAAATGCGGGCAGCGTAGCCGAGATTTGTCAGCAAATGTTGCTCAAAGTTGTCTCCGAATTGTGTTTGCAACTGTTTTTGTTGAGTCGATCGCGATCGCCAATAATCCTGCAACGGCATCCGCAGAGATGGGTCTTTTTTCCCAGCCACCTGAAACTCTAAAACCCAAGGCTGTTCGGGGTTTTCGGGGGATTGTAGTTGAAAGCAGAGGGAGAATGAGTCAGCAGATTGATTGCGCGTAATGCGATCGCGCCAGGTTTGCCATTGCCGGTATTGTTCAAGGCTTACTGGCGCGATTTTTCGTGTTTGGTTGAGGCAGATTTGGAGTAAAGAATCCGCAATCTTATTTTCAAACGATGCTGGGATGGGGGTTTGAGTGACAATTTCCGCGATCGCACACTCGGAAAAATGCCGCAGCAACCGTTCGCGCTCGTAGAACTTTGGTGTATCTTGTAGCTGGATCTTGCGAAAACCGGACACACAAACTAAAGGCATCCATTCAACATAGCGTTGTAAATCAGTTTCGTACTGTGTTGAAACAATTTCCCATCCCGGATAAATCTCAAAGCTGGGTGCAATTTTGGCAGGTATTTTTGGAGTTTTTGCAGTTGTTTTGGTTTTTGTCTCGCCCGCTTTCTTACGCCCGCGCGTGGCTTTCTCAGCGGGTTCGGATGTTTCGATGGGTGCGATCGCGATCGGAGCAGTTTCTCGATAGCGCAACGCCGGAATATAATGATCTTTCAGAACAATTTGCTTAAAAATTTGGGTGTAGTGATACCAAAATAGCAAGTCTGAACCAAACTGAACTTCTGCTAAATCGTAGAGGGCAAAAAAATGCAGATCGTTCAATACTTTAGTCAACGTGTGGGTGGCGATGGACACACAATCAACTTCCCAATACTCCAACTCAAATGTTTCGGGTAACTCTGTCTCTAAATATCGCGCTAGTTCTAAAGAGGGCAACGGCTGGTTGTTGGCAGTGGGCAGTAAAAAATACCGAGTGACGATCGCGTATTCTCGCCCCATAGCACTTGTATTGCTGACTGGTGGCAGTTGAATCCCGGCTTCTTTCGTTAGAAACTCTCTTAACTGTGCCGTCTTCAATTGTCGGGGATGAACCTTAGCAGGCTGTTTTTTCTTTTCAGTGGTTTCAACCCAAATATAAAACGTTCCAGGTTGAATAAAATTCTCTTCTGTTTGAGGAATCCAAGTCCCGTGGAGGATTTTCATAGGTCATAGCTAATAAAAGTGTAGTCATTTATGACATTACATGGGAGGCCTCAAGTCCCTCCCCTTTCGCTTGTACTTTGAGCGGATTGACCCGCCTTGGCTGAACTACGCAGCTCTCTATCAAGAGTGCTAAACGCATTTGGGATTGCTTTTCTCAGAATATTGTAAGACCCGTTAACATCGGAGTTAATTAATTGACCTGCTGAAGTCTTGTACAAACCTCTTTTGATCCGCTTACCAGTAAATACATCATCCTTATCAGTTTTTCCATAAACAGGAATTGGATCTAAACCGAGAAAATTTGATTGAGAAGTATAAGATTCTTCTTGCACAACGACCTTAATCCCCACCAATCGAGTTTTATATTCCAACATCTCAATTAGTCGATCATGGGGAATACTGATAAAGTTTTGATTAGTTTGCTTTCCCAAATTAATCTCAGTTTTCCATTGTGCATTCTTGCCAATTACTAACGTCCCCATTTGTTTGGCGACCAAAAGGTCAACAATTAAACGACTGGTATGATGCAAGTAATTGTCAGTTTTTTGGTTGCGACAGCGAGTTAATCGTTGAATGCGGGGTGAACTCTTGCGACTTCCTTTCAATTGAGATTGTAACCGTGCTTTACGTTTGTTGTAGAACTGATTGATTGATTTTAATGGTCGCCCGTTAATCAGGAGAGGGGTAAAGCCCGGCTGATTTGAAGTTAACGCCGCTAAGTTATTCAGTCCTAAATCAATACTAGCTACGAATTTATCGTCGCTGGCGGTGGACTCCGGTTCATCGTATATTACCTCAATTACATAAGAATCGCATTTGGGAACCACTCTAACTTGACAGATTTGATCGGGATTTACTTGGGTTTTGATTGAGAGATGAGTACCCGAAAGCTTAACGATCCCTTTTTTTAATTGTTTGCTACTAATTGCTTGGATCGTGTAGACGAGAATGTTTCGCCCTTTGACCTTATCTTTGTACTTCGGCAGCTTTGGGCGACCAGTAAATTTAGAGTCATCAGTTTTGTAAGCTTTAACCGCTTCAAAAAACGATTTCCAATTCTTGTCCAATATCCTCAAGATTTGTTGGCTGACTTTTGCGGGCATTGCCTTGTATGCTTGATGAGACTTCATCAAACTGTTCATCTCGTTGTAATTGATGTAACTCCATCCATAAACAAAACTCTGACGAATGACGTAGTTAGCAGCATTGTAGAGATTTTTGGATTTAAAAGCTAATTCATCAATCTCAGGGAAACGGTACTCCGTAGATTTAATGATGTGCCGCTCTGCTAGTTGCATTCAGAACTTCCTCGCAACATTTCTCTAACTTCTCTGACTAAAGGATACTATTATTGTTTATTGATGCTTACAAACTTAATGAAGTTTCACAATACACAACTGAAAAAACTGCTCGTCGGTTAATTCGAGGGTTAACTCTAGGGGAGAATGTAGAGGGATAGTTTGTGATTCCATAACTGCCTCCAAATATTACACGAGTTGAATGTCAACAGTCAACCGTCAACAGTCAACTGTTAACAAACAAATAACTAAGTCTCTGTATAACCTTGGATATTTTCCGGTTTAAACTGCTGCAAAATATTCGCAGCTTTCCCAGTCAAATCATCAGTACCCTTAACCGCAATCAAAAATTTACCCGCATTCAAACGGTTGCGGTAGGGCAAAGCATCGCCGCTGCCAAAAGCCATGCCCCCCGCGCCGCCAACAACAAAGCTGCCCATCCCGCCGGCGATCGCACCTAGCACTCCGCCGATGGCATGATCGCCAATTTCGCCCGCCCAAGCAAAAGTCTTCAACTGAGTCATCAGACTGAAAGTAACGCCAGCAATAAAGCCAAACGGCACCAGCCAAACAGCCATGAGTTTAGCTTGTTTATTCGCTTGCTGGTTGGGGTCGATCAAGCCAAATTCATCAGCAGTTTTGTAGCCGCGGCCCAAAATGCTCACTTGCTTCATGGGCAAGCCTTCTTTTTCCAGAGCACTGTAGGCAGCTTCGGCTTGAATTCGATCGGGCAGTACGGCGATAAGATAATTCATTAGAAAACAATTCCTGATAGTTAGGCTTGAATAGCCAAAGTCTATTATAGACCGAAAAGACATACGAGCTAAGCACTTGGGGGATTTTCAGACAGTCAGAGAGTCCGATCGCCCGCAAAGCTAAAATATTTCATGCAAAAAACGGCCGACCTTGACCGAATACAGATACAATTCAAACTGCACAAAGGCAAGCTTGAGCTGAGCTGTTAGATACTGCTCTAAGTCATAAGTCTCAACTTTGAGCTCGCCAACGCTCGGTCTATTTTTACTATTGCACTCAATTGCTTGCTATGCCTAAAGTTCTAGTATCCGATCCGATCGACCAAGCCGGAATTGACATCCTCTCCCAAGTCGCGCAAGTTGACGTAAACACAGGACTCTCAGCCGAACAACTGGTAAAAATTATTCCAGATTACGACGCTTTGATGATCCGTTCTGGCACCCAAGTTACCAAAGAAATCATTGAAGCGGGGAATTCACTTAAAATTATCGGCAGAGCCGGCGTCGGCGTAGATAATGTCGATGTACCCGCCGCTACCCGCAAAGGAATTGTAGTCGTCAATTCCCCCGAAGGCAACACGATCGCCGCCGCCGAACACGCGATCGCCATGATGCTCTCCATGTCCCGCCACATCCCCGAAGCCAACGCATCCGTCAAAGGTGGTAAATGGGAACGCAACCGCTTTATCGGCGTAGAAGTTTACAAAAAAACCCTCGGCATCGTTGGTTTGGGCAAAATCGGCTCCCACCTCGCCGCCGCAGCCAAAGCAATGGGCATGAAACTGCTGGCCTACGATCCCTTCATTTCGACCGAAAGAGCCGACCAGTTGGGCTGCCGCTTGGTAGAACTCGAACTGCTGATGCGCGAATCCGACTACATCACCCTGCACATCCCCAAAACGCCGGAAACCCTGCACTTAATTAACGCTGAAGTGCTGTCGAAAATGAAGCCCACGGCCCGCATCATAAACTGCGCCAGAGGCGGCATCATCGACGAAGCAGCCCTCGCAGAAGCCATCAAAGAAGGCAAGATCGCCGGCGCAGCTTTGGACGTTTACGAACAGGAACCCCTGGAAGCCGATTCCCCGTTGCGGAATGTCGGCCAGAACATCGTGCTGACGCCCCACTTGGGAGCATCCACAGCGGAAGCTCAGGTAAATGTGGCGATCGACGTTGCCGAACAAATTCGCGATGTACTGTTGGGGCTGCCCGCGCGATCGGCTGTTAACATACCAGGAATTTACCCAGACTCGATCGAAAAACTCAAACCTTACCTGCAACTCGCCGAAACCCTCGGCAACCTCGTCAGCCAGCTAGCCGGAGGCCGAGTCGATTACCTCAACGTCCAACTGCAAGGCGAATTGGCCAACAACCAAAGCCAGCCCGTAGTTGTTGCCGCCCTCAAAGGGCTGCTCTCCCAAGCCCTGCGAGAGCGCGTTAATTACGTCAACGCCAGCATCGAAGCCAAAGAACGCGGAATTCGCGTCGTCGAAACCAGAGACGCCTCAATTCGCGACTACACCGGCTCCCTGCACCTCTCGGCTAAGGGAACCCTCGGCGAACACACCGTGACAGGTGCAGTGCTCGGCGAAAGCGAAATTCGGATTACCAGCGTTGACGATTTCCCAGTCAACGTTTCCCCCACTCACCATATGCTGTTTACCCTGCACCGCGATATGCCGGGGATTATTGGCAAAATTGGTTCCCAATTGGGCAGTTTTAATGTCAATATTGCCAGTATGCAAGTAGGCCGTAAAATCGTGCGAGGCGATGCGGTGATGGTTTTGAGCCTCGATGACCCTCTACCAGAGGGGATACTGGCTGAGATCCTCAAAGTTCCGGGAATTCGGGATGCTTACACAGTAAATCTTTGACGGATTTTGGAGTTTAGATTTTGGATGCAAGGGCTGATAATTGATAATGGGTAATTGGTCATTGGTCATTGGCCTGAAAGCGGGAATTTTTCTATTAGCCAATCCTCCTTTCTCACTCCCCAGTTCCCAGTCTCCAGTTCCCCTGGGCCAATCTAAAATCTAAAATCTAAAATCTAAAATCGTTGACCCTCTACCAGAGGGGATACTGGCTGAGATCCTCAAAGTTCCGGGAATTCGGGATGCTTACACAGTAAATCTTTGACGGATTTTGGAGTTTAGATTTTGGATGCAAGGACTGATAATTGGTAATGGGTAATTGATTGTTGGTAATTGGCAAGACAACTGGGAATTTTTCTATTAGTCAATCCTCATTCTTCAGTCCCCAGTTCCCAGTCTCCAGTTCCCCTGGGCCAATCTAAAATCTAAAATCTAAAATCTAAAATTGTTATGGCACATAGCTGGTGGGAAATTAGAATTCTTTGCGATCCGGCGCTGGAAGATATCATCTTTTGGCGTCTGGAACGGTTTTGCTGTCAGGGAACTGCTACTGAGATCAAAAGCAATTCCTGTCTGATGTCGGCTTATTTGCCGGAAGAACAGGCAGGATTGCTGGATTTGGCCGCTCTGTCTCTGTGGCTGCGCCAAGATGCTCTGTGTGCAGGTTTGCCCCTACCTGCGATGCAGTGGGATTTGATTGAAGACGAAGACTGGGGCAGCACTTGGAAGCAGCACTGGCAGCCTCAAGAAGTGGGCGATCGCTTTTTAATTAACCCGGCCTGGCTGCCCTTACCGACTGATACCGATCGCATTATTTTGCGTTTAGATCCCGGTGTGGCTTTCGGTACCGGTGCTCACGCTACTACTCAACTGTGTCTGGAGTCGCTAGAAATGCGTCTCGGTTTTGATGACAAAGAGTGCATCGTTGCTGATATCGGCTGCGGATCGGGTATTTTGTCGATCGGCGCGGTGTTGTTGGGCGCTACAAAAGTTTATGCTTTGGATACAGATCCTTTGGCAGTGCGATCGACCATTAGCAACAGACTACTCAACCGCGTTAATTCTCAGCAGTTAGTTGCAGAACTCGGCAGTATCGATCGCTTGAAAGAAATGGTCGATGAGCCGATCGACGGTTTGATCTGCAACATTTTAGCAGAAGTAATCATTGATTTAATCCCACAATTCACTGCAATTAGCAAACCCACTACTTGGGCCGTGCTTAGCGGCATTTTGCTCGAACAAGCTAAGCCCATTGCTGACACTCTCGAACAGCACGGCTGGATTGTGGCTACTCTGTGGAAGCGCCAAGATTGGTGCTGTTTTAATATTCGGCGTAGTTAGCGATGTGATATTTTAGAGTTGAGATTTTAGGACAGTTGTATTCATTTGTATTCATTCTGAGCCATCTGGATTAGTTGGTATGCGATCGGGTTCAACCTCTCGCACAGCTTGATATATTTATTGATAAAAAGTAGAAGGAATCGCGCTACTATCAAAGCCTAAACAGCTTGAACAAAAAAGCTATAGCCGTTGAAGAACTGGGAGCATCTCCATGAAAGCAGCCAAGCCCAAAATAGGAGCCATGAGCCAGGAGTCAGGAGTCAGGAGGAAAGAGGAAGAAGGAAGAAGAAAGGAGGAAGAAGGAAGGAGCCAGAATAAGTGTTTTTACAAATATGAGATGCTCCCGAAGAACTATATAGACGTTACGCTGCGGGAGAGAGAGATTTTCCTGAAGTTGATTTAAAGTGGTGCTAACTTAAACGTTGCTGGCGTGGGTGATATCAGACACCTCCAACCAGGTCAAAATGAGTTGAGTAGTATGAATCTCAGCGGTGCTAAATTGACTAGAGCAAAAATGAGTCATGTTAATCTCAGCGCTGCTAACTTGAGTAGTGCTAACCTAGACTCTGCTAACCTATCTGGTACGATATTGACTGGTGCCAATTTGAGGCAAGCCATTTTAGATTAGGCCGACCTGGTATGCGACCTAATTGATGTTGACTTGAGAGAAGCCAGCCTGTTTTGTACAGGATTGTCTGGTACTGAGCTAACCACAGCCAACTTGATGGGAGCAACATTTCAAGTCCATACAGAAGAAGATGGTTTAATTTTTTGCGATACTATTCTGCCTCGTTTCAGTTGTGCTTCGGGAACAGGGAAATCAAAGCGTAAATTTCCCCACTCAGGCACTACAAAACGGTTGTGAGTAATACTTTTACCTAATTCTAGCTTCAGAGCATAATTTGCTTGAGTGCGATCGACTCTTATGCTATCCAGTTATATCAATTCCGGTTACACTCCTTATGATGTTGACTGTTGACGGTTGACTGTTGACGCCGTGAACAGTCAACCGTCAACAGTCAACAGTCAACTCGAATTTACTATTCCGATGCTAACGGATTTGATATTATGCGTGCAAAGCCGCAGTCTCTGTTGCAGATAGCTGATTCACATTAACAAGATTGTTTGTAGCTACACTCCCGGACGTTTCACCATTATGAAAAGAGCAGCCAGGAATCGCATCAGAAAAAATAGTCCGATTACCACCCTGCGGATTAAAAACAGCATCCAAATTGCCGTTAAATACAGTGGGAACTGCCCCATCTCCCCGCATCCTGGCATCATAAGTATTGTCAAAATTAACCGGGATACGCTCTACATTCGTTTGGGGACGCAACTCCGAACCGCCACCTAAAACCGAATAAAACCACCCCGTACCAATTCCTTCCTAAGGAGCAGCATCAACACCATGTTCAAAACTGTGTTCCGCCGTCTACCAAGGTGTAACCCCAGCAGAATTGTTGGCAATATCAATGATTAGAAAGACATCACCGATCAGGTTTCCTTGATAGTCGATGAAAGGAATTTTACCTTTGGGAGCCAGCTCAAAACTTTGTGCTGTGATGATAACCTTTTTGTAAGGTGCTTTGCCATACGGAGCCAAGTTTCAAGCTCTAGACAGGGTGGGCTCATGCTTGGTAGTTCATCAAAGGATGGTGCAGTGTATAAGGTAATCATTTTTCAAACTTGTTGATCTCGAATCTCGAATATATCGGGGCTGAACAACTTACGGATGATTCTTACTCCTAGACCTTAACCGAATATACAAAAGTCTACCAAAACAAGAGTCTGCATCTCATCTGCAAGCCTCCAAAAACAGAATTTTCACATATAAATGCTTCTCACCTCTACCTTGAGAAGTATCTTTGTGATTCCGCTGGCTTTCACCCCCGCAACCTTCGGCTTTTATGCCGTGATAAGAGAGCACTTGTTACTCAAAAATTAACGTTGATTTAAACTTTGATTTAGATAAAAATGGTATACAATTCAATTGTTTGCTTGTGAAACATGGAGTCAACATAAACAGTGTCTCAAATAACCAAATAATAATATCCGCGTCAATTACAAGATCGATCGCACTTCTTGATCGCACTTTACAAAACAACCAAAACTCAGGAGTCAATCGCTGATGATGCTAGGAACAACCGAGATCCCGCAATTAAAGCCGCTTTCAGACTCAGAACTACACAAAATGAACGCCTACTGGCGGGCGGCAAACTACCTATCCGTCGGACAAATCTATCTCCTCGACAACCCCCTACTCAAAGAACCCCTCAAAATCGAACACGTCAAACCGAGACTCCTCGGACATTGGGGCACCACTCCAGGCCTCAACTTCATCTACGTTCACCTCAACCGCATCATCAAAGCCCAAGACCTCAACACCATCTACATCGCAGGCCCTGGACACGGCGGGCCGGGCTTGGTCGCAAACACCTATCTCGAAGGCACTTATACCGAGTATTACTCGAACATTTCCCAAGATGAAGAGGGTATCAAACGGCTGTTCAAACAGTTCTCCTTTCCCGGCGGTATCCCCAGCCACGTCGCCCCGGAAACCCCCGGTTCGATTCACGAAGGCGGCGAACTCGGCTACGCCCTCGTCCACGCTTACGGGGCAGCCTTCGACAATCCCGATTTGATTGTGGCGGCCGTTGTCGGCGACGGGGAAGCGGAAACCGGCCCGCTAGCTGCTAGCTGGCACTCTAACAAGTTTCTCAACCCGGTTCGGGACGGGGCCGTGTTGCCGATTTTGCACTTGAATGGCTACAAAATTGCCAATCCTACCGTGTTGGCCCGCATTCCGCGCGAGGAATTGGAAAGTTTGATGGTCGGTTACGGCTACAAACCTTATTGGGTGGAAGGTTCAGACCCGGAAACCATGCACCAGTTGATGGCTGCAACGATGGATACGGCGATCGGCGAAATTAAGGCGATTCAGGAAAAAGCCCGGACGGAGGGCTATTCCGGCCGTCCCCAGTGGCCGATGATTGTGATGAAAACTCCCAAAGGCTGGACGGGGCCGAAGGAAGTTGACGGTAAGAAAACTGAGGATTATTGGCGATCGCACCAAGTCCCACTTTCGGAAATGGCTTCTAAGCCGGGACACGTCCAACTCCTGGAAGATTGGATGAAAAGCTATAAGCCGGAAGAACTCTTCGACGAAAAGGGCAAGTTAATTCCCGAATTGGCAGAACTCGCGCCCAAGGGCGATCGGCGGATGGGGGCAAATCCCCACGCTAACGGCGGCCTGCTGCTGCGAGACTTGAAAATGCCGGAATTTGAAGACTATGCCGTTGACGTGCAAAAACCGGGCACTGTAATGGCAGAAGCAACCCGCGTTTCCGGTCGCTTCCTGCGAGAGGTGATGACACTGAATCAGGAAAACGCCAATTTCCGCATTGTCGGGCCTGACGAGACGGCCTCAAACCGCCTTGATCCGGTGTTTGAAGTGACGAACCGGGTGTGGGCGGCGGAAATTTTGCCCGAAGACGACCACATCTCCCCCGACGGCCGGGTGATGGAAGTCCTCAGCGAACATCTATGTCAGGGATGGCTGGAAGGCTATTTGCTGACGGGACGCCACGGCTTTTTCTCTTGTTACGAAGCGTTTATTCACATCATCGATTCGATGTTCAACCAACACGCCAAGTGGTTGAAAACTACTAACGACATTCCTTGGCGCCGACAGATCGCCTCTCTCAACTACCTGCTAACTTCTCACGTTTGGCGGCAAGACCACAACGGTTTTTCTCACCAAGATCCGGGTTTTATTGACCACGTAATTAACAAGAAAGCGGAAGTGGTGCGGATTTATTTGCCGCCGGATGCGAACACTTTGCTGTCAGTAACGGATCACTGTCTCCGCAGCCGCCACTATGTCAACGTGATTATTGCAGGGAAGCAGCCGGCATTGCAGTATTTGGATATGGATGCTGCGATTAAACACTGTACGGCCGGCATCGGTATTTGGGAGTGGGCCAGCAATGATAAAGGCGGCGAACCGGATGTGGTGATGGCTTGCGCCGGTGATGTTCCGACGCTGGAAACTTTGGCTGCTGTTGACATTCTCCGCCGAGATTATCCGGATTTAAAAGTGCGGGTGGTTAATGTGGTGGATTTGATGACTCTTCAGCCTGCTAGCGAACATCCTCACGGTTTGTCTGATAAGGATTTTGATGCTTTGTTCACGATAGATAAGCCGGTGATTTTTGCTTTTCACGGCTATCCTTGGCTGATTCACCGATTGGCTTACCGCCGCACGAATCACTCGAATATTCACGTTCGGGGTTACAAGGAGGAGGGAACGACTACTACGCCGTTTGATATGGTGGTGATGAATGACCTCGATCGATTCCATTTAGTTGGAGATGTTCTCGATCGCGTTCCGAAACTGAGTTCTGTAGCAGCTTACGGCAAACAAGCTATCCGTGACAAGCTGATCGAGCACACGCAGTATATCACTAAGCACGGCGATGATATGCCGGAAATCCGCGACTGGAAGTGGCCGCACGCGGGCCCGGTTTCATCGGAAGCGCCGAAGGAAACGAAAGATCCGACAACGACAGGAGATCAAAGTGTGCGATCGGGTGCACCGGGGTAATAGGTTCGTAGTCAGGACTTTAGTCTTTCTTCAGCTAGATTGATGCGGACTAAAGTCCTTCCATTTTTTCCCTAAGTCCAGTTGAATCGGAATGATTTAACCGCAGAGAACGCAGAGAACACAGAGGAAGATAAGAGAGAGATGGATAATTCTGATGCTAAAATGAGGCTAGGGCGCGATCGAGTAATACCTCAACTTGGACGCGAGTAACTCCCGGAAACCATTCGAGAAACTGGTCAATAGAGGCCCCATCTTTAAGGTTCTCGAAAAAGGCGGCAACAGGTACGCGCGTTCCCCGAAATATCCATGCACCACTCACCTTGGTTGGATCGCGTTCAATGACTTTAAATAGGTCTATATTCTGCATGACGTTCGTTGCTTGTTGCGGCTCAAGTAAAACAACTAAGATAGAATTAATGTTAGCATAAATCAACGGTGATTAAGGATTTGTACATTCAAAAGAGGCGGTCATGCTTAAAGAAATAGAAATCCAAAATTTTAGGTGCTTTGAGCAAATCAAAATTTCTGGTTTTGAAAGAGTAAATTTAATCGGCGGTAAAAATAATGCTGGCAAGACAGCCTTGCTAGAAGCACTTTTTCTGAATGTTGCTCCAGAAGCTGGCAGTCTAGAAATATTAAGAGAACTTAGAAGGGAGTCCTCAGAAGCCCTAGAAGCTATGCCTCAGAGAGCTTGGGATAACTTATTTTATGCACTAAAAAAAGATAGAATAATAGTAATTATAGGAAAAGACGAAAATCAGAAAGCCGATCTAGTAGAAATATCGATAGAATCGCTCAATAAAGTTATAAGCATAGATGATATTTTGGGTATCGGTAAGGTGTCGCATCGTCAAGGTATAAGAGAAATAATAAATTCTTTGCCGAAGGACAAGTCTGGTGTATCTGTAATAACTATTAAGTTAATAATAAACGAAAAAAAAGCTGTTACGTCTTCTTTAATAGCCAGTTCCAGTGGTTCAATAACTACTGGTAGCACTTCTACTACTGACGAAGTACCAATAATTCCTTCCTTTATCATGTTTTCTGGAAAAGAGATCACAGAAGCCTACGATCGAGCGCGTTTGGATGACAAAGATAGTGAAGTTTTGAAAGCTTTTCAAGTTTTAGACTCTTCTATAGAATCAGTAGAGAGTTTTTCGATTGGAGAACCCACGCTCTACTTGAGAAGAAAAGGCGAACAGCGTTTGCCTTTATCATTGTTTGGAGATGCCATTAACAGAGTTGCAGAAATAATCCTTAAACTGGTAAACAATAAGTATAAAATCTTGCTAATCGATGAGATAGAAAATGGCATACATTATACAAGCCAGCGGGAGTTTTGGAGAGTGTTATTTCGGTTGGCGGTTGAACTGGATACCCAGATTTTTGCTACAACTCACAGTTTAGAGATGCTTCAAGCATTTGCTGATGTGGGTTTAGAACCAAATCAGGAATGCAGCAGCGCATATTTTGAAATGGCAAAGAAATGGAAAACAGATCAAATAATCGGAATTCGGCGCGATTTGGAAACTCTTAGTTATGCCATTCAGCATCAAGAAGGAGTGAGAGGTGAGTAATATTGTCATAGTAGAAAGTAAAAATGATAGAATTTTCATGCAGGCAATGGTTGAGAAACTAAACTGCGATCTCCAGGTAGCATCACCTATTTATATAGATGATTATAAAAGTTTGGACGGCTTGGACGAAACAAAGTTAATCTCTGCTTTAAAAAATTTAAAAGCAGAGATTCCAAAAAAAGGGGTAAAAAAAATAGGGATTATTATTGATATCGATAACTATTCAGAGCAAGAGCGGCTGGGATTGGTAAACAACTGTATAAAAAATGGGTTTGGAACTGAAACTAAAACTTTGTCAAGCACTAAACAATTTATCGATATTTGTGGAGATAATGGAACAAAGGCAGAATTGGCTTGTTACTTTACAAATGTTGGAGGTAGAGGCGAACTGGAAACGCTTTTAAAGGCAATAAAGGCTAGAGAATCACCTCATGCTGATTGTTTGGATAGCTGGAAAACTTGCATAGAAAAGCAGGGACAGGAAATCGACCGCAAAGATTTTGATAAATTTTGGGTTAGCAACTATATTAGGTATGATACTTGCTCAACGCAGGATCAGAAACAAGCGGGAAGGAAATGCAGTATGGCTGGGTTTGATTATGTTATGGAACACAAAAAAGATATTTGGGATTGGAATAATCCTGCACTCGATGATTTGAAGGAGTTTTTTACACTCTTTTGCTAACATAGTAAAATTCACACACAATTAACTAACTCATGAGCTTAAAAATCTACTTTGTACGACACGGTGAAACGACTTACAGCCAGACTGGCGGTTTCTGCGGTCATATCGATCCAGAATTAACGCCCGCAGGTTTTCAAATGGCAGAACAGTTTGGCGCCGCTTACGCAAAATTGCCTTGGAATGCTGTTTATGTCAGTCCGATGAAACGGACTATTGCTACTGCAAAACCTTTGTGCGATGCTGTGGGAATTGAAATGCAGCTTCACGACGGACTTAAGGAAATTAATTACGGTGAGTGGGAGGGCAAAACAGTAGAAGAGGTCAAAAAAGAATACGAAGAAGATTATATTAATTGGCTGACTGAACCTGCTTGGAATGCACCAAATGGCGGCGAGACTTCCGTGGAAATTGCTAGCCGATCGTCATTAGTTATCGCAGAAATTCAGGAAAAGTACAAGAGCGGTAATGTTTTGGTTGTCTCGCACAAGGCGACTATTAGAATTATTCTGTGCAGTTTGTTGGGGATTGATTTGGGACGTTATCGCTATCGCATTGCCACTTTAGCAGCTTCTGTCAGTATTGTTAAGTTTGACGTGCGCGGCCCGTTGCTGGAGGTTTTGGGCGATCGATCGTACATGGATGAAACTCTCCGGAATTTACCCGGTACTTGAAATTGCGGGTAGGGTGCGCGCACTGCGTACCCTACAGTCTGAAACTAAATCGCGCCTATGTAAGACAATCCTAAAATAGTACCTGCTCCTAAAATATGACCAAAGGCCATAGTTCCCACAACTGCACCCAAACTCAAACCGCCGAACATACTGGATGAGGGCATTGCTGGGCCTGTGGTAGGCTTCTGGATGGTTGATTTGCCGATCGCAATAGCTGCAATATTGCAAAGAATCATAATCAAACCGATCGTGGGACTCCACTCTACGGTTCTGGGGGCAACGGCAAGTAAAATTGGTGTAAACATCGATCGGCTCCTTAAACTTTAGTAAATGAAAATGTGCATAGAAGATATATCAAAAAAATGCAACTGTTAGCTACACATTGCATTAAGAGTTAATTTTTCGACATTTTTCTTAATAATTTTCCCAGGATCTCAAGGTTTCTTAGTCTGTGCAGGCGGATGAAAGTTTGACCAGACGCGATTTCAATCGCCTAGCGATCGAAAGAACGAATCAACAGGACATAATAAAGCATGAAAATACTGGTGTTAAATGCGGGTTCTAGCAGTCAAAAAAGCTGTCTTTACGAGTTAAACGATGTCTTGCCCGATCGACCTTTGCAACCCCTCTGGTCAGCTCAAATTGATGGGAGTCACCAGCAGGGTATAGCAGAGTTGAAAGTCCAAACAGCAAAAGGCGATCAACTTGAAGAGGAGTTTGCGTCAGACTCTCGCAAAGATGCTATTTCTCGAATGCTGGAGAGTCTTTGGAGGGGAAGAGTTCAAACCATTAATGATTTAAAGGAGATTGATATTGTCGGCCACCGCGTCGTACATGGCGGACAAGATTATCAGCAAAGTACGTTAATTTCGCCGGATGTTAAAAAGGCGATCGCCCGTTTATCTGTTTTCGCCCCTGTCCACAATCCGGTTAACCTCGAAGGTATCGAAGCGATTGAAAAAATCCTCGGAAATGTGCCGCAAGTAGCAGTATTTGATACAGCTTTTCACGCACAATTGCCGCCCGCAGCCTTTGTTTATCCCGGCCCCTATGAATGGCTGGAAAATGGGATTCGCCGTTACGGTTTTCATGGGATTAGCCATCAATATTGCGCGCGTCGGGCCGCCGACATTCTGGGTCAAGATTTAGCAGATTTGCGGTTGATTAGCTGCCATTTGGGCAACGGATGTTCTCTGGCGGCCATTCGCGGTGGCTGGAGTGTTGACACGACGATGGGATTTACGCCTTTGGAAGGTTTGATGATGGGAAGTCGATCGGGTTCGATCGATCCAGGCATTCTCATTCATCTGTTAAAACAATCCGATTTTACTGCTGAGAAACTTGATGGTATTCTCAATCGAAATTCTGGTTTAAAAGGGATTTCAGGGGTGTCTAGCGATATGCGGCAGATTGGAGATGCGATCGCCCAAGGTAATGAGAGAGCTCAACTGGCTTTGGATATTTATATCCACCGTTTGCGTGCCGGAATTGGTGCCATGCTGGCGAGTTTAGGAGGGTTGGATGCTTTAATTTTTACGGCTGGAGTTGGGGAAAATTCTGCTGTTGTGCGATCGGCTGCTTGCGAAGCTTTTGGATTTATGGGTTTGAAATTGGATGGGGAGAAGAATCAACAGTCGCCGATGGATGAAGATATTGCGGCAGTGGATTCAGCGGCGAGAGTTTTAGTCATTCACACGCAGGAGGATTGGGAAATTGCGCGAGAATGCTGGAAACTTTATCACTAATTTATTTTATGGATTCTCGCCTCTTCCGTACTTAGTGTGCTGGCGTTAACTTAAATTTATCCTGAAGGCTTGCTAGGTAAGGCTGTGAAATTATTTACATCTCCTTGCGCTGTTGAGCAACTTGCTCAAGTCGCGACGATTGCCTTAAAATCCCTGCCAGCTATGGTGTAGGACGCCAAAAAACTAATAATTTGGCACACTAAATACGGAAGAGCAGATATTATTAGGCTCATTAATCAGAATTACCGAAAAAAACTTCCCTTTTTTCAGAGGGGTATGATGGCTATGTCCTTGATTCTATCAGTGTTTTGATGGGGTTCTCACCCTGTCCGTGCAATGCGTGCCCGGATTGTTAAGGGTTGCTAACTGGAATTGATTTGGGGATGTTGGTTGATGGTGGCGCAGATTACAAAACTTGCCTGGGGGCGATCGGAATTTCAATAATAAACTCGCTCCCCTCTCCGGGTGCAGAAACGCAAGTCAATTTTCCGCCATGAGAACTGACAACAATCGAGTGAGAAATAGACAATCCCAAACCAGTTCCCGAACCCACGGGCTTAGTTGTAAAAAATGGATCGAATATCTTGTGCAGCACCTCAGTGCTCATCCCCGGCCCGCTGTCGGCAATTCTAATTATGACAGAATTCCTGTCAGTCACCTCTGTAGAAATTGTAATAGCAAACTGTTTATGAGAGTTTTCCGGGGAATCTCTTGCGACGAGGAGAGCATCGATCGCATTTGTCAAAATATTCATAAACACCTGATTGAGTTGTCCGGCGTAGCATTCCACCAGGGGTAGAGAACCGTAGTCTTGAATCACCTCAATAGACGGTCGTTCCGGTCTATCTTTGAGGCGGTGTTGCAAAATCAGTAGGGTGCTGTTAATACCCTCATGGATATCCACTGGTTTAAACTCTGCTTCGTCCATCCGCGAAAAGTTCCGCAACGACAGGACAATTTGGCGGATGCGATCGGTACCCATTTTCATCGAAGACAGCATTTTGGGCAGGTCTTCTTGCAAGAACTCCAGGTCGATTTCTTCGGCTGCGATTTGAATTTCTTCAGCCGGGTTAGGATAGTGCTGTTGATAAAGCTGCACGAACTTTAACAAATCTTGGGTGTATTGCTGTGTATGGACGAGGTTGCCGTGAATGAAGTTGACCGGGTTGTTAATTTCGTGGGCGACTCCACCAACCATTTGCCCCAAACTAGACATTTTTTCGCTCTGAATTATCTGTGATTGGGTGCGTTGCAACTCACTTAGGGCGTTTTTGAGTTCACCGGTGCGGTCTTCCACCCGGTCTTCTAATTCTGCATTACTTTTTTCTAAGGCGGTAAACGATTCGCGCAGTTGTCTTGCCATCTGGTTAAAGGAGTTGGCAAGGGCGTTGAGTTCTTGAATACGGCTATCTTCTACAGCTTGGTCGAAGTTGCCAGATGTTATTGCCTCACTCGCCCGATTCAGTCGCAGAATTGGACGCGTAATCCAGCCGGAGGTAAGAACGCCCATCCCACAAGCTACCCCCAATGCTGCTAAGCAGAGCAAGATTGTGGTGCGGGTGTTGGCATCAATCTGTGCCATGAACTCGCTTTCTGGCACACTCACCACCACTAACCAATCCAATCCATATTGGTCGCGCCAGGGAGTGACTTGCACATAGTAGAGTTCTCCCTGAAAATCAAGTCGGAGATCGGTGTCTTTAGAAATGGATTGAAACCCTTTGAAGCGTTGCTGGATTTGTTTGGCAATTCCCTGCACTATGGGATTGCCACTGTCGATCGCCTTCAAACGCCGAATCTCGTCTTTGACGGTGGTAAAGGGTTGTTCTTTCGCAGAATTTGCGATCAACAGCCCATTTCGTTCCATGATGAAAACCTGCCCTGAGCTACTGAGATCTATATTCCGTAAGAAATCGCTCAGTTTCAACAGATGGATATCGGCTCCAACCATTCCTAGCAAGCGATTATTTGCGTCATAGATGGGGCGACCAGCGGAGGCAGCGATGTAGGGATGATTGGGATAATTTACGGTGACGATCCGCGACCAGATGGGTTTACCTGCTTTCATGGGTTCGGTGTACCAGGGTTCTTGCAAGTTGTCCCAATCATAAATAGTCACGACGTGAGTGCGATCGCCTTTGTTATCGGTGGCATAATTGGTGACATTATTCGGCGGTTTGGGACTCCAATCATCAATCACGACGGTTTTGGGGTCGTAGCGTGCGGCTCCTACTCCCTCACCCGTGGTCAGTCCAATGCCGATGTAATTCAGGTCATAGGCCTGCATTTGGTGCCAGAAATACTTACCGAGGGTTTGGCGATCGCGCACATCTAGCAATCCCATCCGAATCGCATCGGCGTTAATCTTAATCACTTGATGCGGAATAGATAAATAAGCCTCCAGATGTTGATTCACCGAAATGCTGGTTCGATCCATCAACTGAGCCGCCAGGTCGTTTACGGCTTTTTGTCCATTTTTGAACGACAAATATCCCACCAGACCGACCGCTCCAAAGATTTGCAAAACAAATGGCACCATCAGTATGAGCTGCAATGGGATCGCCGGAGTTTTGCCGAAGTGACGTATCTTCATGATCGGAAATTACTTTTATTTTAGTATGATCTACTATCGACAGTTCGATCCTGAAGATACACACAATATTTACTTTTTTAATTAAAAATCTGACACTTTTTATGCTTTGCCGGATGCCGAAGCATTGCCACCTCGTCGTGATGAAAAGTCCTCAGTGCGGCTGCAAAAGGGCGATCGCCCTTTTATGAAAACCAGAGCGATCGACTTTGCTACAGAGTTTTCGCCGAGCTTGAATTGCGAATTGAAAGTTTAGTAAACGCAATGCGTGGCCGGATTGTTAAGGGTTGCTAACGGGAATTGATTTGGGGATTTTGGTTAATAGTAGCGCCGATTACAAAACTTGCCTGGGGGCGATCGGAATTTCAATAATAAACTCGCTCCCCTCTCCGGGTGCAGAAACGCAAGTCAATTTTCCGCCATGAGAACTGACAACAATCGAGTGAGAAATAGACAATCCCAAACCAGTTCCCGAACCCACGGGCTTAGTTGTAAAAAATGGATCGAATATCTTGTGCAGCACCTCAGTGCTCATCCCCGGCCCGCTGTCGGCAATTCTAATGATGACAGAATTCCTGTCACTCACCTCTGTAGAAATTGTAATCGTAGGCTGTTGATGAGAGTTTTCCGGGTAATCTCTTGCTACGAGGAGAGCATCGATCGCATTTGTCAAAATATTCATAAATACCTGATTCAACTGAGACGCATAACAAGTAATTAGGGGTAGCGTGTTGTAATTTTTAATCACCTCAATGCCCAAACGCCCGCCCTCTTTTCTCAGGCGCGGTTGCAGCAACATCACCGTACTGTCGATGCCTTGATGGATATCTACCGACTTCATTTGCGCTTCGTCGAGGCGCGAGAAATTCCGCAAGCTTAGCACAATATCCCGGATTCTTTCCGCTCCTACTTTCATGGAATCCAGCAGCTTTTGCAAATCCTCGCTCAAAAATTCCAGCTCAATTGTTTTTATTTCTTCGAGAATTTCATCCGCAGGTTCTGGATAGTGCTGCTGGTAAAGCTCAATCAATTTTAGCAAGTCTTTAACGTATTCGCTAGCCGGATTAAGATTGCCGTAGATGAAACTTACAGGATTATTAATTTCGTGAGCTACACCAGCGACCATTTGCCCCAAACTAGACATCTTTTCCGTTTGGATTAATTGAGCTTGAGTTAGTTTAAGTTCGCGCAAAGTTTGTTCTAAGCGCTCGTTCTTTTCATTTAACTCCTGCGTTCGCTCTTGTACTTTCTGTTCCACCGAATTGTAAAGTAGAGCATTTTCCAAAGAAATAGCAACTTGGGAAGAAAGCAACCTTAAAACTTCCAATCTGTGGGGAGTAAATGCTCCGACAGTCAAATTGTTTTCTAAATAAAGAATGCCGATCAGTTTGCCTTGATTGATGATTGGAGTACACAAAATTGATTGGAGTTGGTGTTTAGCGATGTAAGGATCGGCTGTGAATAGTCCCTCACCCGCCGCATTGCTCAACACCAAATCCGAGCGAGTCCTTTCCACATAATTAATCACCGTCCCAGGTAAATCATGATAGTCTGCAACAGGCGTAAATTGCAGCACAGCTACATCTTCAGCAAATACTGACGCTTTAGCTGAAATCAACAGTTGACCATCTCTGACTAAAATCAGAAAACCTAATTGAGCCCCCGCATTTTCTAAGGAGATTCTCATCAAAGAAGCCAGCAACTTATCGAGGACAATTTCGCTAGAAATCGCCAAAGATGCTTTCATTACCGTTGCCAAATCCAGCACTCTTGCATCGCTGCCAGTAGAAGTATGAATAGTTGTGGTAGTTTGACTGTTGTTAAAACTGCCGTTGATTGGCGTCATTTCCCGCAACTGCGGATACTTCTGTTCTAAATCTTCTACTTTGCGAACTGCACCCCAGCGCAAGTAGCACGAGTGAGCTTCGCGCAAGTGGATTTTGGCATATTGATACTTGCCTTTACTCAACCAAAACTTAGCTGCTAGTTCATTAGCTAGCGCTTCATTTTGGACAAATTCATTGTCTTGGGCTAAATTTATAGAGAAATCGTACAGTTCTACAGCTTCTGAATCTTTTTTGGAAATTCTGGCTATTTCTGCTTGTACTAAAAGGTACTTGTGCAGAAAGTTTTCGGCACAGTTGTCTGCCCAAATTTTCATCTGTTTTTGGTTTGCCTCTAACTTTTCCAAGTATTCCTTTTGCTTGTCTTCTGAAACATTTGGGAAAACCGCGGCTAAAGTTAGAGAAAAGAAAAAATTCCATTCGGTAGCGGGTATCGCTCCGGTAATAAAAGATAGCTGTTTTTCTACTTCAAAAGCTAGTTGTAGCGCTTCGTTGAAGTTGCCGTACCAGTACATTACCTGGCATTTGCGAATCTGATAAAGGCAGAGCGAGTACAAATTTTGATGAGCTTGACAGTTGTGTACGTATTCAGCTTCGCTGATATCTTCGCTTTCAAATACAAACTTTTCAGGAGTTAGTTTGCTCAAGTTACGCAGGATTAACTCTACTCCTAATAATATATCGGTTACGAGCTGATTTTTGGTTTTTTGGCTGAACTGCAAATACCTGCTCGTGTCGGCAAGAATTTGCGAGATTTCTTTACCTTGAAAAAATGAGTTAGCTATGCGGTTGGACAGGATATAACCGGCATACTCTAAATCTCCTGATTCTAAAGCTGCTTGATATCCTTCATTGCTGATTGCGTGGGAATCTTTGATGTGGTTGAACCAGTAATAAAAAATACTGACCAGGGATGAACAAGCTCTGCACTTCAAGCCGATATTGCCAGATTTTTCGCTGAGATTCAGCGAGAGCAAGCCGAATTGATACGCAGCTTTGTAATCTCCCGAAACTGCGTTTAAGAACATACCGTAGCCAGCATAGCAAAGAGAGGCTTCGGGTACTAAACCGTATTGTAGAGAAAGATTGACTCCTTTTAAAACGCTGACTTTCCACAAGTCGGGATTTTTGAGGTACGCCGATGTGAGCAAATTTGTAATTAATTTGACTGCAACTTTTTTTTCTGGTACAGTCATTTCCGGGGCGTCAATTAGGGAAGCTATTTCTCTACCTGCTAAAATATTTGTAGCTGCTGCAAATTCTTCGGATATGACTTTTTGCAGCCCGTCTAGCGGCAAGTCAATGCCGAGCAAGTCCAAAGCTTTGATTCCGGCTTTAACGGCTTCTTCGTACTTCGCCCGCAGGGTGTACTGCACGATCAGCAGGTTGTAAATTTCTACCTTTTCTAAGGGCGATCGCGCTTTTTGCAAAGTTATATTAATAAATTCTTCTGACTTCTCAAAAAAACCGTTTAAATACTCGACATTTGCCCGCTCCATGTGCAAAGCAAAGGCTAAGTCATAGTGGGAATCCCAAATATCCTTGCCCAAACCGTCCATGCCTGCGGTCAAATACTGCAAGGCAGCAACATAAGCAGTGGCATCTTTGGCTCTGCGGGCGGCGTCTAAATTCAGCGTTGCGAGTTCAATTAATTCTCGATCGTCTTTAATGAGCGATCGAGCTACATTCAAGTGATCGACTAATTCAAAGATTCTGTCAGCGCGATATTCAGCCGGGGTGTTTTCTAGGATTTGCCTGCCTATTTTCAGGTGAACTGCCTTTTTTTGCGAGTCGTCGATCAGAGCGTAAGCTGCTTGTTGTACGCGATCGTGCAAAAATTTATAATTCAGAATTAATAGCGGAAACAGCACGTAATCTAATGACTTGCTTTCCAATTCCGAAGTTGGCAGAATCAGTCCCGACTTAATCGCGGGCAACAGATGAGAAAAAGTTTCCGAGGCTTCTTTTTCATTAATTAAAGAAAGAGTATTCAAGTCAAACTCGTTGCCCAAACAGGCCACCAAGCGCAAAACTTGCTGCGTTGAACTTGGCAGTTTTCTCAATTTTTGTACCATCAAATCTACTACATTGTCAGTGATAGCGCACTGCTCAATTTGAGTCATATCCCAATGCCAGCCGCCCTTGCTCCCCGACTGTGGCGGGTGAAAAACTAGCAGGTTTTCCTGATACAATGTTTGCAGAAATTGATTGACAAAAAAAGGATTGCCGTCGGTTTTGCTGATTACCAATTCAGCTAAGGGTTTGACTGATTCTCGATCGCTGTGCAAAGTCTCGGCAATCAAATGAGTTATGTTTTCCACCCCCAGCGGCGACAAAGCAATCTGATTAATGATAGCTTCCTGGTTTCGCAGCGTCTCCACAGTCATCATTAAAGGATGAGTGGGACTAACTTCATTATCCCGATAAGCGCCAATTAAAAACAGATATTGCGTAGCTTCATCTGTCATCATCAATTCGATCAGCTTGAGAGTAGCAGAATCAGCCCACTGCAAATCGTCGAGAAAAATGACCAGCGGATGTTCTGGCTGACAAAATACGCGAATGAAATTTTGAAATACTAAATTAAAGCGATTGAGAGATTCCGTCGGCCCCAATTCAGCTACAGGAGACTGAGCTCCGACAATTAGCTCAACTTCGGGAAGGACATCAATAATAATTTGCCCATTTTGACCGAATGAACTGCGGAGTTTTTCGCGCCACACTGCTAATTGAGCCTCGCTTTCAGTTAACAGTTGCCGCACCAATTCCGAAAAAGCGCTGACAACCGCAGAGTAAGGAATAGTCCGCTTGTACTGGTCAAACTTTCCCCAAATAAAATAGCCGCGCCTGCGGGTAATCGGTTTGTCTAAAATCTTCACCATTGCAGATTTGCCAATACCGGAATAACCTGCAATCAGCATCATCTCGCTGCGGGATTTATGCTGTGCTCTCCCCTGGACTGACAAGGGAATTTCTTTTTTTGATTTGAGCTCTTTTTTGATGACAGAAATTTGAGAATCGTCGGTGCGGTAGCCTCGATTATTTGTTGCTGCTACCCGTTCAAATGCCGCTAATAGAGTTTCAACTTCTCGCTGTCTGCCGTAAAGTTTTTGAGGTATTTGAAATTTGTCGGAAATATCTTGGCGGCCGAGAGTAAACTCAGAAACAACCCCAGATGTTTGCCACTGAAACAGGCAGGATTCCAAATCGGCTTTTAGTCCCCAAGCACTTTGATAACGCTCCTCAGCGGTTTTTGCTAACAATTTCATCACAATATCTGAAACAGCTTTAGGAATTTCCGGGGCTATTTCAGCGAGAGCTACTGGCTGTTTGGCTATGTGACAGTGAACTAACTCCATGGGATCTGTAGTGGGAAAAGGGAGTTGTCCTGCCAGGATTTCATAGAAGGTCACGCCGAGGGAATAAAAGTCGGTGCGGTAATCGACTACCCGGTTCATTCTACCGGTTTGTTCGGGCGACATATAGGCTAAAGTGCCTTCTAAAAAATTGGGATTTTTATTGGGAATATTTTCCAGGTTGGATGCTGTTGAAATGCTGAAATCTATTAGTTTTACTTGTCCAGTAGCCGGATTAAAAACTATATTAGAGGGATTTATATCTTTATGAATAACATTTTTTCCGTGAATTTCCCCCAAAGTTTCAGCAACTTTGATGGCAGTAGTTAGAAATCCTAAAATGGTAAATTTTTGGGAAGCCATAAATATCTTTAAAGATTCCCCGCCAAAATCTTCTAAGATCATTGCCAGACTATTTCTAACCTGCTGCAACTTATACACTTTAACAACTCCGTCCAACAGGCTTAAGTTGGCAGTGATCTCATATTCGCGCTTGTATCTATTCAGTTCTTCAGGAGTCGGATAGTCTTCTTTGATAAGCTTGATAATAACAGGTTGGTTGTTCTGCTCGTTGTGGCCGCGGTAAACCAGGGAAGTGCTGCTTTCATAAATGAGAGCGAGAACTGCAACGCCGGGAATTGCCATCATAGTTGGGTTCTCTCAAATTAGGTGTGCTTGGTCAATGTTACAGGACTTACGCGCGGCGGGCTAGAAACCGGGTTTCTTCGTTGCTAGTCGTTGACAAACCCAAGATTTTTTCGTGTAAATCGGGTTTCTTTTCGTAAATCCTATGTTATTCTTCATTATCGCTCAAGAGCTATCTTTTGGGATGTGTGGGAAAGCAGGCCTTGACAGGAATGAGCTACTGCTGACAAAAGCGCCCTGGGGCTTTCGTCACCTCAGCAGTGAGGTAAACAAACTCACAAATACAGGATTTGTGCAAGGATTTACTCTAATGCTCGATCGCCACGCTGACAACTAAATCATCTCAGATTCCAAGCAATCGCTTGATTTTAGCGGAGCGTCACCACATCTCGTGAAAATACGCAAGTGCTGAAAGATTTATTCTTTCCGGTGATCAGGCACAAATTTGGGGTGCTTGAAAAAAACCGGGCGGTGCAAATCTTAACTATAATTCGCTACCGAGGCGCGGAGGGAGTTAAGTGTTGCTTGGGAAGCTGCAATTTCCTTCAGTTCTATCTATTTTGACCGATCGATTAACAATACTAACTGACCGTTTGACCAAAGTAAATTTGACAAAAAATGCAGAATTATTGCACCTTGTCTGGTGCGCGGCAGCGAACCCTACATTAATCAAATTTACCTAACTCTTAAGAAATTTTTAGGAAAGATTAAGAATTATTGCCATAAAACCCAGGTAAAGTTCTTTGAATTGCGAGTCAAATGCCAAGCAGGCAAAGCGTTTGAGCATTTCCTAAATCTGTAAATTCTCAGAAAGTTAGTATTTCTCAAGGATTCATCCGGTGAGAAAATCAGAAACAACCTTAAAATTTAGCAGTAATCGCCCGATCGGGCAATTCTCAACCAGCACCAGGAAAAATACCTATGAAATTGGCTTATTGGATGTACGCAGGGCCAGCCCACATCGGCACTTTGCGCGTTGCCACTTCCTTCAAAAACGTCCATGCAATCATGCACGCACCCATAGGAGACGACTATTTTAACGTCATGCGTTCCATGCTGGAGAGGGAACGGGATTTCACCCCGGTGACTACCAGCGTCGTTGACAGACACGTACTGGCGCGGGGTTCGCAGGAACGGGTGGTGGACAACATCACCCGCAAAGACAGAGAAGAACACCCAGATTTAATCGTGCTCACCCCGACTTGCACCTCCAGCATTCTGCAAGAAGACTTGGAAAACTTCGTGGAGCGAGCTCAATTGGATGCCAAAGGCGATGTATTGCTGGCGGATGTTAACCATTACCGCGTCAACGAACTGCAAGCAGCCGATCGCACTTTGGATCAAATCGTCCAATTTTACATTAACAAAGCCCGCAAAAAAGGCGATTTAGTAGAAGCCAAAAGCGAAAAACCATCTGTCAACATTATCGGTATGTCTACCCTGGGTTTCCACAACCAGCACGACTGCACCGAGTTGAAGCGTTTGATGGCAGATTTGGGCATTGAAGTCAACGAAGTTATTCCCGAAGGTGCTTCGGTTCATAACTTAAAAAGACTGCCCCGCGCTTGGTTTAACTTGGTTCCTTATCGGGAATTGGGGATGATGACCGGGGAGTATTTGCAAAAAGAATTCGGCACGCCGATGGTCGATATTACGCCGATGGGTGTGGTGGAAACTGCGCGCTGTATCCGCAAGATTCAGCAAGTGTTGAATGCTCAAGGTGCGGATGTTGATTACGAAAATTTTATTGACCAACAAACGCGGTTTGTGTCGCAGGCTGCTTGGTTTTCGCGATCGATCGACTGCCAAAACTTAACCGGCAAAAAAGCCGTCGTATTTGGCGATAATACGCACGCTGCGGCGATGACGAAGATTTTGGCTCGCGAGATGGGAATCCACGTTGTGTGGGCTGGAACCTACTGCAAACATGATGCTGATTGGTTCCGGGAACAGGTTAGCGAGTATTGTGATGAAGTGCTGGTGACGGATGATCACGGGGCGATCGGGGATGCGATCGCCAAAGCGGAACCTTCGGCAATTTTCGGCACCCAAATGGAACGCCACGTAGGTAAGCGGTTGGATATTCCCTGCGGCGTAATTGCTGCACCGATTCACGTCCAAAATTTCCCGATCGGCTACAAGCCATTTTTGGGTTATGAAGGCACGAATCAGTGCGTAGATTTGGTCTACAATTCCTTCACTTTGGGAATGGAAGACCACTTGCTGGAAATCTTCGGCGGCCACGATACCAAGGAAGTGATTACGAAGGGTATTTCGGCTGACTCTGATATGGGTTGGACGAAGGATGGACAGGCTGAGTTGAATAAAATCCCTGGTTTTGTGCGGGGTAAGGTGAAGCGGAATACTGAGAAGTTCGCGCGCGATCGGGGGATTGATAAGATTACCGTTGAGGTGCTGTACGCAGCGAAGGAATCTGTCGGCGCGTAGTTTGGATTGCGGTAAGGGCATCTCTTGTGGATGCCCTTGCTTATCTAGAAAATCTTGGACAGATCTCTTTCCACCCTTAATTTGGGAATTACTTCAGTGATTTTGAGAAGGAAGATTATTTCAGCATTAATTGCAACTGGTCTTATTACCGGAACCGTTTATCTTGGCATTCAGTCGGGAAAAGATAATCGTTTTGTAATTTGGTTCGGTATTGCCTCTGCTATTGCCGCCCCCGTTGGTCTAGGCTTATTTAGTTACGCATTTAGGCGTTCTGATAGGGAAATCATACAGCAGCTTGCTAAAGTTCCCGAGATCGAAAGGTTAATAGAGCAGGCTAAAACTCAGGAGGAAAAGATCCAAGTTCTCGAAGCAGAACGTTCACGACTTGCAGAAATTGTAAAAATTGAGTCGCGGCGACAAGCAGCCTTGGATAGGATAAATAGCTTGGAGGGTGATGCAGTCAGGATTTTAGCTGAACTCGAAAATCTTGATAGAGAACTAATTTTAATAGATGAGCAGGTTGGCGAAAGTGCTATAAGTGAGGAAATTCGACGTTTAAGGGAACGTATAAAAGCTCGTGAAGATGGAGATGTCATTCTCCGACTTGGTTCGAGAGTTTATCGCATTGACCGAGATATTATCAAAGTCTTACCTTTCGGACTTGGAAACCCATTAATTGCATATTTCCGGATCGCAGAAAAGTTGGAAAAGGCAGTGCTACCTAAACAGCGTCGGTAAAAAGGTTTAGCTGTACGGATGTATCCAATAAAAAGTTTATTCTTGAATAAATTTCTTCATTATTTCTGCCCGCATTTAGTCAGATTCATCTTCCGATATTGCTTGATATTCCAAAAGCTGTTCCCCTCGGATAATCCACAATTTACCCGCAACTTCTGCGGCATCCAATCCGCGAATTAATATTTCTACTGCCCCTGCCAAATCTTGCGGTTTCGATTGAGAAGGCAGACGCAGTAACACAATCCCAGAATAATCAGAAGGATTGTAGCGGAGGCGATTGCCAAACCCCCTATCCAAAGTCACTAAACATCTATCTTCCCTCCGACATATATCAATTAATAATTCATCCGGTGTGGAACTCAAATTTTGTTCCCGTACAGTCGCAACATCATGGCCAGCCAAACGTAACATAGAAACAACGCGGATGCTGCCCAAATTTTCATCAAGTTTTAACTTCACTTTAAAACTACCTTTTTTTCAGCCAGAGGAATTTCGACATAATAATCTCTTGCCAACTCAGCCCCATAAGCAATACAAGCCAAAACGTCTTCTCGTTCAATTCCCGGATATTCCTCAAGCAATTCTTCCAAAGTCATGCCGCTAGCTAGAAAGTCAAGAATCAGAGAAACCCAGATGCGATGACCGCGAATACACGGTTTGCCAAAGCAGATATTCGAGTTAATTGAGATGCGAGACAGTAAATTATTTTGAGTCATGTCTTTTCAATTAGATATTTTCCATCTTCGGCCATATCGTAAATAATTGTATCCCAATTAATCAGTTCTTGATTTTTTATTGATGATGGTTTGACGACTAAGACTCCACCCACATAATGAACCTCGCACTCTTCATCCATATTTGCTGGTTGGCTGTTGCCAGTTTCATCGGGCGGCGAAGCTACTTCCTGCTTTCTCCGCTGCCCTAACAGGAAATCAGCAAAGTTGAGAATTCTTGCAGTTCGATTTCAGAGAAATTTTTCAGTTTGTGAACAATTTGTTCTTGCAGAGGTATCACGGCTATTTTTTCCTTGCTTAAGACAACCGCTAGATTCAGTCTAACATGAGGCAGGATCGATCGCCCTTCGCCCTTTTCAAACAAAGTGCGATCGCCCACGAGAAAAATTTCTACAATATCAGATGAGCCAATCTTGCTCTCAGGCAAAAAATCATTTCAACCTCTACGAAAAACGAGCATCCCGGTCTTGGGGCGATCGCCCGTCGGGCCTAAAAATGGTTTACCGAAGCGTCCCCAATTCAGATTTAATCATCCCGCTTTCCTGCACAATCGCGGAGGCTGCTTCCCCCAAAATTTTGTGTGCCGCCGTCGTCGGATGAATGCCGTCCCAAAACAAAAATCGATCGGGACTACCACAAACACCTCCACCCGATGAACACGCACTCGTCACATTAGTCAAGCCATATTTAGCCGGGTTTGCGATCGCTTCCCGGTAAAGCGCATTAGCATCCAGAGTCGCAATCTTTAAGTCAGAATGCTGTTGACTTAATACCTTAACCGTTCGCCTCAAACCCTGATTGTGTGCTTGTGTTAATGCAGTGAGCCTTGCAGAATTAACGCCTGTTCGCGTCGCCGGTAACTGCCCCAAATCTGGTAAATTTGCCACCAAGATATTTTTGGCACCCACATCAGCAAGAGACGCGATCGCCCTCGCCACATTTTCAACGGGAAGATTCGCATTATTTACCCCCTGCAAATAATCATTTGCACCCGCCCACAGTACATACAGCGCATGAGGATTTGCCTGTTTTTGGGATTTAGTCCATGACTGAACTTGAGCTAACAAACCAGGGACAAGGCTATTGCGATCGCTCCCCGTTGTTGCACCTCCATAGGCCAAATTAGTAACTCGTTCAGGCGGCAACTTTAGGCGATCGGCAAGATATTCTACCCAAACTTTACCATTCGAGTAACGCCCTTGAAAGTAAGTCGAACGAGGCGGATATTGACCCGCGCTTGCTCGAAACACCATTCCCATATCCGAAAGACTGTCCCCAAATACATATAGTTCATTGACCGCCTCAGAACTTTGAGCTGATAGGATGAGTGCAACCATAAAAGATAAAAGCGCAATAATTACTGCAAAAAACGTTCTTTTTAACACTTGGTATTAGTTAGATCCGTAAAATATTTGATAATTTGTGATCGATAATTACCGAGTTCGTGATTTTGACATTTAGTGTTAGTTATATTCTTGAAATAGCTTAAATATTAGCCCCAATTACTAATATATCAATTTTGGTAAAAATGTAGGGAGTAAAACTGAACTTTAATTGTGGGTTGCCTCACTCCACTGCTCAACCTACATAGATTGGTCATGTCATTGACACTTTTCTCATGGTATCTAGCTCATAGTGATCTAGAGGGGATAAAACCGTACATCTTTTGGGAGATTACCCAATAAAGTTAGGCAAGAGGCGAACCAGCAGCATCCCGGTTTTAAGCTAGCACAAGCTTTAAAACGCTCCTTTTTTTCAGGAGTCCTAGCCAGTCCTCCTACGAATGCAGTTCACGCTTCTGTTGACGCTTACCTATTATCCTCTCTTGATAGTTGTTTTACCTAACCGGGGTGCTCCCTACAAAAGCCTCCCAAACAACCACCCTTGAGATAACTATCAATCACGAAAAAAAAGAATTGATTCAAAACTGATTTACTCGGCGATCAAGAAATTGAGCGCACTTTTTATCCCGGAAAGATGACCCAAAACAAAAACCCTCCCCAACAAGGAGAAGGGAGGGTGAAAAGACAGTGAAAAATTTAAGTTTTTGCAGAATTAACAATAAGGAGTTACATCTTCGCCACACTCGTCAGCCAAATAACACAAAGCTCGAAAGCGCAGCCCAACGATTTGCTCGTAAAGCGGATTTAACTTGCACAGTGGCGGAATGGATAATAAAGTGCGATCGCCAATTTTGACTTCCCGCTCAAACGGACACTGGCTGGGAATAAATTTACACAGCAACCGAGCCAACTTTTGACTTTTAATTGCAGCGTTATCAAGCCATTGTTTTAGCGGATGCAAGGGGTCAAAGTGTGGCTTTTGACCGTAAGGTTGAGAATTTGTAGCGACATTAACGGCTGTTTCTTGTTTGCCAAATCCTACCCAATTTGGCAGAGTTCGGTAGGAGACTGTATGCTCAAATACGTTCATTTTGCTCTCTTCCTCTTTTATAACGAGGTGCCAAGAACTCTCTGTAGAGCTTGTGCGATATTATCTACAATCAGTATCTACAGCATCTCGTTTTGCTTTACCGGATGGAACTTCTTAAATTAATGACTTAGGGCGAGAAAAGTAGTTCCTGATTTTTTTTAGTCACGGTGTGCGATCTAAAAAGTGTCCTCATTTCAAGCCCAACAATTGATTGATAGGGTAAAAATTCTGTCTTCTACGTTTTAGCTTCAACCTTCGGTTGACTCTCCTTTTGTAGTTCAATTACAATTGTGACGCATTGAGGTGAATTATCCTATACGTGAAAATGCGGAACTTTTAATAAAACTTATCATATTTCTAAATAAGCTCTGCTGCAAAAAACCCTGAAACCCTGCCCCAACTATATTTGCTCGCGATCGCTCAGAAACTTCTACAATGAGAAATAATCGGTATCACCGCCCTCACAACCCATGAGCAACCCAGAAACCAAAGCTATCACCCGCGAATTGCAAAGCCACGCCGCCATTCTCGGTGGCTTCGTCTCCCTCCTCTGGATTATCGAAATTGTCGATGTATTCCTGTTCCGAGGCGGGCTGAATGCCTACGGAGTCCGCCCCCGCAGCCTCGACGGACTTCAAGGCATCCTGTTGATGCCTTTTCTGCACGGCAGTTTTGCTCACTTAGCCGCCAATACCCTCCCTTTAGTGACATTGGGTTGGTTGATAATGCTGCGAGAAATTAGCGACTTTTTTATTGTGAGTGCCGTCACTGTGCTAGTCAGCGGATTCGGAGTTTGGCTGACTGGCGCGCCCTATTCCGTTCACATTGGTGCCAGCGGATTAATCTTTGGCTACTTCGGCTTTTTGCTGCTACGGGGCTATTTTGAACGCAGCTTTACATCTATTTTGGTATCTTTAATTGTCGGTTTCTTCTACGGCAGTTTAATTTGGGGAGTTTTGCCCTCGCAGCCGGGAGTTTCCTGGCAAGCGCATTTCTTTGGCTTTGTCGGCGGGGTATTAACAGCTCAACTTTTGGGCCGGCAGAAACGGCGAAATTAACTAGAATAAGACGGATGCTGCATCGTATCATCACCTTGGTTTATTGCTCATAAATTATCTAAAAGCGTAGGTTTTTTGTCAATAAACCTGGTTTCTTGTGTAACAATTGTCTCCCGGATAGCCCGACTAACTGCTGACCAATAATTCAACGCGCGCCGGCAAGCAGGCTGTAAAAACCGAACCGCAGCCTAACTCGCTTTCAACCTGCATATCGCCACCCATCATCACGCAAAAGTGACGACTAATAGTCAATCCCAAACCCGTGCCGCCATACTTGCGCGTAGTTGATGCGTCGCCCTGCATAAATGCTTGAAATAAATGCTGCAATTGTTCGGGGGGAATCCCAATGCCCGTATCAGCTACACGAAAAATTATTGAGTCGGAAGGTTCGGCTATTTCTTGAGTAGTCAAGCTGTCATGTTTAACTCTTTCAATGCAGAGGGTAATAGTCCCGTGTTCCGTAAATTTTGCTGCATTGCTCAGTAGGTTGAGCAATATTTGACGAGTTTTTGTAATGTCAGCATACATCATTCCCAAGTCGTCAGCACAATCAACTTCAAACTTATTAGAATTTTTATCTACCAAGGGTTTGACAGTAGAAACTACCTCGTCAATTAAATTAACCGGGTTGAAAGTTTCTAAGTAAAGTTCCATCCGCCCCGCTTCAATCTTAGAAATATCTAGAATGTCGCTAATTAAAGATAGCAAGTGTTTGCCCGCTGTTTGAATTTTTTGCAAGTCGGGGATAAAATCTTCGCACCCTAAATCCTCGGCGTCTTCTTTGAGCATATCGCTGTAACCAATAATCGCGTTGAGAGGAGTTCGCAATTCGTGGCTCATATTAGCTAAAAAGGCGCTTTTGGCTTGGTTTGCAGCTTGAGCAGTTTGAGCTACTTTTTGGAATTCTTCTGCTAATTTGCGCTGGGTAATATCTTCGGCAATACCGACGATGCGGTAAATTTCCCCTGTTTCGTTGCGGACTGGAAAAGCCCGATCGCGCACCCAGCAAACTGAACCTTCCGTTGGCGTAGCCCCCGTAGGGGATCGCACTACCCGATACTCTTCATCATAATCGCCCCGCACCTGTTTCTCAAAAGCAGCCTTGACGCGATCGAGATCCTCCGGGTGAATAGCATCCCAAAAAGCCTCCGGTTCTGACTGCAAACTCTGACAGCTCAAATTCCATATTTTTTCGCAAGCAGGGCTGACATAAACTAGCTGCTTTTGATTGGGTTCTCTAATCCAAAATACCTCATGAATATTTTCGGCCAACTGGCGAAACCGCTCCTCGCTAGCCCGTAACTTCTCCACAGCACTGTGAAATTCAGTCACATCCTGAATCAGCGATGCCACCCCAATGATGCTGCCGTCAGGATCAACCAAAGTCGTATTGTACCACTCGCAAAGAATAATTTTGCCGTCCTTTCTGATGTTCTCGTTAAGGCTGGTAACTCCTCCTGTATTAGTGAGCAAAGTTATAGATAGTTGCCTGACATACTCCTTAGCACTTTCAGGAACTATGAGATCGACTCCGTGGCGTCCCATTGCTTCCAAGCGGTTGTATCCAAAAATTCTTTCCGCTGACAAATTCCATTCCGCTACTTCAAAGTTGAGATCCCATTCAATCGCTCCCAAAGGAGTTTGGTGAAGATGGAGAGCCAGTTTTTGCTGCGAGTTTTTCAGAGAAATAATTAATTGATTTTTGTCGGCGATCGCAGATTCTACCCGATCTTCGAGAGTAGTAAACGACTCTTCCAATTGATCCGCCATCATATTAAAAGAACGAGCCAGGACACCCACCTCATCCTCTCGCTCTACAGACGCCATCAACCGGGAATCTACCGCCATCCCATCCCATTCTCCCCGGGACAAAGCCTCCGCAGCCTTGCTCAGACGCCGAATCGGTACAACAATCCACCTAGAAGTCAGAGCGCCAATCGCCGTTGCAAGCACCAAAGCACCCAGACACATCACCACAGTATACCGAGTGTTGGCATTAATCCTTTCCATAAAATCGGCTTCAGGAACCGTCACCACAATCAACCAGTCGAGGCCCCTGCTGTCTAAAAGCGGCGTCACCTGTAGAAATTGGCGTTGACCGTCGATCGTAAAATCTAACTGGCGAGATCTGTCAATTTGGTGCAAATCCCCGAAGCGTTCAGTCAAATAGCGGGCGGTCGATCGAATTAGAACATTCTTGCTACTCGCTGCCACAATGCGTTTCGCAACACCATTGCTAACAATAAATGGCGGTTCCAGAGTAGAATTTGCCACCAATTGCCCAGACCTTTCTACAATAAAAGTCTGTCCTGATTTGCCAATTTTTAGAGTTTCCAAGAATTCATTGAGTTTGGAAAGTGCCAAGTCAGAACCCAGGATGCCAATCAGTTTACCATCCTCGCCATAAACTGGTTGAGCAGCCGTAATCGCTAGTTTGGGAGCGTCAAAATAATTATAAATTTTACTCCAAGTCGGTTTGCCTGCCCGCACCGGAGCTATGTACCAAGGTCGGACGCGGGGGTCGTAGTTGAGAGTAGTTTTTAATAGCTTGGTTGGTTTATTGAACTCAGACAGCTCGTAGCTATGCAAATTATAGCCAGTAGATTGATTAGAAATCTGAGCTTGCAACTTGCCGTCGTCGAGGCGTTCAACTCCAATAAAATCTTTTGCTTCGGATGCGAATTGAATGTAGCTAATTTTATCAAAAATTTTGATTTGTTTGTAGAAGTAGCGTTGCAAACTCTCACTATCTTGCTCGTTCACAAGGCCGAGACGGATAGCATCGAGATTGAGCTGATTGATTTGGTGTGGCGTTTCAATATAACTATTAATATGTTGCTGGATACGCGATGTGACTTCTGTCCGCAGTTGTGCGGCAACATCGTTGACGGCTATGCGCCCGTTCCGCAGCGACAGCCACCCCGTCAACCCTACAGCAGCGAAAGTCTGGAGGGCAAAAGGCACAACAAGGACGATGCGAATTGGCACTTTGCCCGACATTTTTAAAATCGGGTCGGTCAGATATTTGATTGGCATGGTAAAGCAGAACAATTATGAACCCACAACATTCCGGTCAAGTACAAATTGATGAGCGCAGGTTTTGAAGTTGAGATGGTTTTAGTAGGCAAAGTGCTGTTAATAACTCGGAATCTGCCGCTGGCAACTGAATTTTTAACGACTGCCACCGTCATCTTAGCGCGATCACGAGCTTTGGGAACATTGGCGATCGAGATGAATGCAGTATCAATCCTGGACTGACTCTACACGCTCATACTATTATAGATTTGAGATTAAAGAATTAAAGAATTGCGAAAAACTGATTCTGTAAGGGTTTAGAATTTGCTGGCTGTTCCATTCTTTTTTTAAACTGGTATCTGAAACCGGGTTTTTTTAGCGTGTCGGCGGGCTGCAACCAACTATTTTTATGAAAAAACCCCGGTGGATAGCCACCCGTGCGTCCAGCACTAACTATTTTTCCACTCCTGACGCGCGCTAATCAAACAAACCGAGTTTTTGGTGGACTCATTCCTGAAATGACGTATTTTGGCGTTTCAACCCGGTTGCTGCGTCAGTTTTATTTTTCCGATAACGCGATCGAAAGTTATAAGTTTTGACAGGAACTTTAATTGATATCTCCACAAGCAGCTACTTTTGATAGAGTGCAACTTAATTCCGGCTAGGTAAAATACTGGAGTTTAGACTAAAAAACGATCGCACCTAAAAGTAGCTGCCTCTCAACCGCAGGCAAGTTATTGCTCAAAAAC